>AEZC01000086.1 GCA_000257205.1 Vibrio ordalii ATCC 33509
CCTATCTCAATCAACTATCATCAAAGCTTAACAATATCTTCAATAGCTGTGAGTTCAAGACTCAATGCGGACTGGAAGCTCGATACGTTAAATTCCATCGTAAAGGCGATAACGCCAAGACCATCCAAGTCCCTACCCTTGCGAATCGTAGCGTTAAGCTCAACCTTGCAGACAAATCTCAGAATGGTAAGCCGACCATCATTACACACAAGAAAGGCTCGTTAGTGGTCTCAAGACCTTGTAAAGAGGGGTTACTATTAAGTACAACAATTGAAGTCTACGACCATGAAGTAAACGGTCATATTACTGACCTATCACTGATGCAAGAGATTGGTACGATTACCGAATCCCTGAATGACACTTTAAACAAAGAAATCTTAGGCTTAATCGAGGAGTCCGAAGACTTCTCAAAACTCGTTAAGGTTATGCCAGAGACAAGCTCAGGAACTGGTCTAAAAGCTCGTGGAGAAGCTCTACAAGAAGCAATCTTTACAGCTAAGGCCGAGGTATTACCATTTGGTAAAGAGTTATCGGATTACGTTGTGGGACTCTCAGACGCTGCTTTCACTGCTCTTGAGTACAGTGCTCGTGTAAATGGTTTTAAATCCCTTGATGACATGTTCAATACTGATGTATTTGCATTCACAAGTAAGACCGACACTACTGGTGATAAAAACTATGGATACCTTATCCCCAAGCGTCATACAGCTGTTAGCTTTGAAGAGTCAGAAAGGGGTGTCGTGTTCAACTTCCAAGTGATACGTAAAGCTCCTACTCAATCAAGCATTATGGAGATTATCGCCAATGCTGAAGTATTGGCAGCAGGTTTTACTCAGGTAGACGTTGATGGTCAGACAATGAATGTATCCATGCCTCTTATCACTCAGTTCAGCTTAAAATTAGCTTGAGGTCTTCAATATGGAAATCATTAGCTTAGATTGGAACGGCTCACACGGACAAGTGAGCTACCACGACAAATACACCCTACTATGGAATAAACCTAAGCTCTCCTTTGAGTTTGTCATTATCCACTACGTGAAAGGTGATGAAGTCTACCCCAATGGGTTCAAGACGATTGACCCTAACGGACAACCTATTGAGTTGAGTCTTGAAGAAGTTCAAGAGGTTGAAGCTTATTGTCAACGTGAAGCTAAAACTACATGGGCTAACCTATGCAACACTCTTTGAGATATGGAGGTAATTAGTATACCTATGAATAAACAACAACCTATGACAAATAACAATATTCAATCATACTTCTTTGATAACTATAAACAGATTCGCACTGTTTTACATGAAGACCAACCTTACTTTGTCGGTAAGGATGTAGCTGAAGCTTTAGGTTACAAACGTACTGATGATGCAATTCGTAAACATGTAGATGATGAAGATAAACAAACCCTGCGTTTCGCGGGGGTTAGTGGATTAGAAACAATAATCATCAATGAGTCTGGTGTCTATTCTCTAATCATGCGGTCAAGGCGTAAAGAAGCTAAACAGTTCAAACGTTGGGTTACTTCTGAAGTGTTACCGTCAATCCGTAAGCATGGTGGTTATATTCAAGGACAGAATAAACTAACGATGAAAGCTGTTGATAATCTCTATTCATGGATTCATGGTCGCATGCTTCCATATCTTCAAGAAATCGACCGCATAGACCCAAGAGGAAACGCCAAGGATTCAGAAAGAGCTACATTAATACGATTAGCGGCTGAACGTGTAGGCGTACCCTTAGACCTTGCAGAGCAACTCTATGTAAACGGTACAAGTAACTAACCATCCTACCTCACCTTACCTCATTAAAAATCTACCAGAAAAATCTGAGAGGCCATCTAATTGATAAAGCGCAGGGATTACCCCCATAGGGTGTTAGTTCCACTCACGGTGTCTTTGCGCCTTTCTTTTTTTCGTTACGTTATAACATTACCTTACTCATTAGGAAGTCAGTAAGATAAGTCACTACAGAAGTCACTGAGACTCTTGACGTGAGTATGTACTATCCTTATAGTTCAATCATATCAACGCCTTGTAGACCTCATGCAAAATTACCAACTAGTTTTAGCATCTACTTCGCCGTTTCGGCAGCAATTACTTAAAAAGCTGGATTTACCTTTTGTTACCTGCTCGCCTAATTGCGACGAAACTGTGTTGCCTGGTGAGTCCGCACAAGATCTGGTGACTCGTTTAGCAGAAACGAAAGCAAGATCTTGCCATCCAAACCAACCCAGTTTAGTCATCGGTTCTGATCAAGTTTGCGTGATTGACGGTGAGATTATTGGCAAACCTCATACACAAGAACAAGCCATTAAGCAGCTACTCAGACAAAGTGGAAAAGCCATCACTTTTTATACTGGGCTTGCGGTTTACAACTCAGTCTCTGGTCAATGCATGGTCACCCTAGAACCCTTCACGGTTCATTTTCGCTCTTTATCTACCGAGATGGTGACGGCTTACGTGGCAAAAGAACAGCCACTACAGTGCGCAGGCAGCTTTATGTGTGAGGGCCTAGGCATTGCACTTTTTGAACGTTTAGAAGGTGATGACCCTAATAGTTTGGTTGGGCTACCATTAATTAAGCTAGTCTCAATGCTTGAGTCTCAAGGCATTACCGTTTTAGGATAATGATTAACAGGGAGCGCCTTGATCTGCGCTCACTTTTATACCATGACTTCGACCATTACTTTATGTTTCTACTATGTTGCTACTCGTTAGCGAATGAAAGCTGGCCTTAAGCGTTTCTCAATTTGACTAATGCTTGCTCTAGTTGAGTATCGAGTGGTGCATTAATGTCCATTAACGCCTCTGTCGAAGGGTGAACAAAACGAATATTCGCCGCGTGTAAGAATAATCGGTCAATGCCAAACTGTGCGGTATATGCGTCAAAACGGCGGTCACCATAACGATCATCCCACGCAATCGGGTGCCCTGTATACTGAGTATGAACGCGGATCTGATGAGTACGGCCAGTGATCGGACTGGCTTGCACCAAAGTTGCTTGTGCAAACTGTTCAAGGGTCTTAAAGCGCGTTTCCGATGCTTTACCGTTTGGATTGACTCGCACAATGCTGTTCACTTCATTTTTCAATAGTGGCGCATTCACGACTTTACAGCTGCTTTTCCATTGCCCCATAACTAAAGCAAAGTAATATTTTTGAATCGTTTTTTCTCTAAACTGGGCTTGGAGATGGCGCAACGCGGAGCGTTTTTTAGCCACTAATAAAATGCCCGACGTATCGCGATCGATACGGTGCACCAATTCCAAAAAGCGAGCTTCTGGGCGCAATGCCCGCAGCGCTTCAATTGCGCCAAATTTCAAACCACTCCCACCATGAACAGCCGTACCGGAAGGTTTATTGAGAATAAGTAAGTGCTCATCCTCAAAAATAATGCAGTGTTCTAGCTCAGCGACTTTACTCAATTTGGTATTGGGTGTGTTGCTCTCTTGATCCGACTGCTCGAGAGTCACTGGTGGTATTCTCACCACATCACCAGCCGATAACTTATATTCTGCTTTGATGCGTTTTTTATTTACACGAACCTCTCCTTTGCGCAGGATTCGGTAAACCATACTTTTAGGAACGTTTTTTAATTGGTTACGCAAAAAATTGTCAATGCGTTGACCAGCCATATCTTCATCGATATCGATGAGCTGGACTTGGGTTCTAATTTCACTCATGGGCGCCATTGTACCACTGTAAATTGTTTAAATTCACATTTTCTTCGCCACAAAAAAGAATATTTTCATCTGCTGTTTAATGGCAAATTGGCGAGAATTACACCAATTGAAATGTGACTGTGGATAAAATTAAATATTACCCATTACAATTCTTACTTTAACAACTAAAACTCTTTGATAAACATTAAATTAGCCATCTAACTTTTAGACCTATTCTCATTTTTTTGACCTGTTCATAACAAAGCAGATTGCTGTGTTTACCTGTCACTGCTATAGTTCACAGCTGCAATGAATGATTCGGTGATTTTTTATTCTTTACCGTCCATTTTTGAGCAAAATAGTGAGTAGACTGCTAAGCGTCAATGTGCTGCACATGGCGTAAGACACTATTGAGCGAAGCTATCTTGTTGCTCTACTCATCGTCATTTCATGTTGAGTATTTTCCGCCAATACGAGGATCGCAGGCAATCGTGTGCGTGCGATAACTGAAGTGCCCTAGAGCATCCCCTCCAGCCGGGAGGCTGCACCTTTTAGTCATGGGATCTGGCACCGTGAAAACGAAACCCAGCAACAAGTCCAATAATCAAAACTAAAGAAAGATAACGAGATTTTAAATGAAAAGAATGCTAATTAACGCAACTCAAAAAGAAGAGTTGCGTGTCGCGCTGGTTGATGGCCAACGACTTTTTGATCTAGACATCGAAAGTCCAGGGCATGAATCTAAAAAGGCGAACATCTATAAAGGACGTATCACCCGTGTTGAACCGAGTTTAGAAGCTGCATTTGTTGATTACGGCGCTGAACGTCACGGTTTCCTTCCTCTCAAAGAAATTGCCCGCGAATACTTCCCTGATGGCTACACTTACCAAGGCCGTCCAAACATCAAAGAAGCGCTTAAAGAAGGCCAAGAAGTTATTGTCCAAGTTGAAAAGGAAGAACGAGGCAGCAAAGGCGCTGCATTGACCACTTTCATTTCTCTTGCTGGTAGCTACCTAGTCCTGATGCCAAACAACCCTCGTGCCGGTGGTATTTCACGCCGTATCGAAGGCGATGAGCGTACCGAATTAAAAACCGCATTGAGCAGTTTAGAGCTTCCTCAAGGCATGGGCCTTATCGTTCGCACTGCAGGTGTGGGCAAAAGTGCGGAAGAGCTAGAGTGGGACTTAAACGTTTTGCTCAATCACTGGAGCGCAATCAAACAGGCTTCCGATTTGCGTCCTGCACCGCTACTTATTCACCAAGAGAGCAACGTCATTGTACGCGCAATTCGTGATTATCTGCGTCGTGACATTGGTGAAATTCTAATTGATAGCAACACTATTTATGAACGTGCCCTTGAGCACATTCGTTTGGTGCGTCCTGACTTCGTGAGTCGTGTAAAAAAATACGACGGTGAAGTACCCCTATTTAGCCATTACCAAATTGAAAGCCAAATCGAATCGGCTTTCCAGCGTGAAGTGCGTTTACCTTCTGGTGGCTCTATTGTTATCGACCCAACCGAAGCATTGACCTCAATTGATATCAACTCTGCTCGTGCAACAAAAGGCGGCGATATTGAAGAGACGGCGCTTAACACCAACTTAGAAGCAGCCGATGAAATTGCTCGCCAATTACGTCTGCGCGATTTGGGCGGATTAGTGGTTATCGACTTCATCGATATGACTCCTGTCCGTCACCAACGTGAAGTAGAAAACCGTTTACGTGATGCCGTACGCCTAGATCGCGCTCGCGTACAAATTGGCCGAATTTCACGTTTTGGCTTGTTAGAAATGTCGCGTCAGCGCTTGAGCCCATCGCTTGCCGAAGCAAGTCACCATATCTGCCCACGCTGCTCTGGCACCGGAGTGGTTCGTGATAATGAATCTCTTGCGCTCTCTGTTTTACGTCTCATTGAAGAAGAAGCACTAAAAGATAATACCGCTCAAGTTATGGCGGTGGTTCCCGTTCCTATTGCATCTTATCTACTCAATGAAAAACGTCGCTCAATCAATCATATTGAACGCATTCAAGAAGTCGAGATCACGATTGTCCCTAACTCTGAAATGGAAACGCCTCATTTTGAAGTGATCCGTGTCCGTGAAGGGGAAGAGCAAGAAATACTCTCTTACTTAGTGCCAATGAAACTAGAAGCACTAAAAGAAGCAGAAGGTAAAGAAAGCTCAGATATCGATTTCAAACCAAAACGCATTGAAGAACCAGCGTTGAAAGGGTTTGCTGCCCCAGCACAAACTATTCCAGCTCCAACACCTAAAGCAGAGGTAGCGGTTCCAGTCAAAGAGATCGCTGTTGAACCAGGCAAACCAGGTCTATTTGGCCGCATCGTTAAAGCTCTTGGTAGCATCTTCTCAACCACCACCGAAGAGGTGAAAGCTGAGGAAGAGCAACAAAAACAAGAAAACGAACGTAGCCAAGCACCACAGCGTCGTGATCGAAATGATCAACGTCGTCGTAACGGACGCGGTGAAAATGTCAATCGTGACAACGCAAACCGTGACAGAAACAGACGCAAGCCGGTCAATGCCTCTACTCCTGTTGAAGAAACACAAGATAAAGAAACTGTTGCCGCCAACGAGCCTCGTAAGGCACAAAATCGCAAGCCAAAACAAGAGCGCCGTAACAAGCGTGATGACAGCAAATCCGAAAAGTTAGCGGAGCAAGGGCTACAACTTGCGGCTGAAGCGCAAGCCGTCACTTTGACAGTAAATGAAGATAAAACGGAAGAGAAAACCGTAAAAGTAAAAGAGCGCCGTCAACGCCGTAAGTTAAACAAACAGGTTCGCGTAAAAGATCAAACAGTAGCTCAAGAGCAACCAGAAACTGAAGCTGAAGCTGAAGCTGAAATGTTGATCAATACAGCCCCGCTTGCAGAGGTTATTGAAGCTGTAACAGTTGAAACGGTAAAATCTGTTGAGCCATCAGTTGTTACACCAAACGACGACAATGAGAATGACGATCAAAATCAACGTCGCAATCGCCGCTCTCCTCGTCATTTACGCGCCAGTGGTCAACGTCGACGCCGTGGTCGTGATCGTCGCCCTAACCCATTCCGTTTACGTAAAGGTGGGGTTGCCTCTCCTGAGATGGCAATGGGTAAAGTGATGCCTCGCTATGACCTCTCTAAACCTGTGTATCAAGCACCGGTAACAGAGCAAGTCGCAGCGGTTGAACCTGTTCAACAAGTGGCACATGTTGTGGATAACAATACCGAGATAACATTAGGTGGTTTTGCTTTCCCTGAAATGGCAATGGGTAAAGTGATCATTCGACATGAAGAGAGTCGACATGAAGAGAGTCAGAGCGGCGTTGAATCTGTCACAGCCTCTTTGCAGGATGCTGTTGAGCCTCAGGTACAATCTGCAGCGCTAACAGAATCAGTTTCAGTTACAGAATCAGTTACTGTAGAAGCCGTTATTTCAGAGCCAGTGATCGCTGAAGTTGTTATTGAAAAGACTACCGCTATTGAGCTCGTTGTCGAAGAAAAAGCCACGACAGAGAAAGTACCAGCCTTGAAGGTTGACGCAGTAACTAAGGCACCTGAAGCCGTATTACCTAAAACAATCAAAGCGCATGCATTCTCTCCGATGACCAAAGCCTCGGGCTCTTTATTGCTCAAAGAGATTGAAATCGTATCAGCACCTTTCCACGCAGAACGAATTGCAACTCGTGCAGCCGGCAGTCAGTCAGCACAAAGTCAAGCAGGCGCAACAATGACTAAACCACTGTATTAATCTCTGAACTGAGTTTGAACACCATTAAAGGGCTGCATTCGCAGCCCTTTTTATATTCCACTTGCCCAATATCTCTGCATCTCATAGCATGGCTTCTTTCTTGTCACTCAAAATGGACTTCCATGACTTGGATCTTATTCACCCTTCTGGCCGCGTTCATGCAATCTTGGCGCAATGCATTCCAAAGTCGCTTGGCAACTGAGGTCAGCACTACTGGTGTTACCCTTGCGCGATTTCTTTGGGCTGGCCCTATCGCGGCTCTGTATCTCATCACTTTGTATCATTTCATACCAGCGCAATTGCCTACATTGTCATTGATCTTTATCGCCTTCATTGTCGGTGCGTCATTGATGCAAATAGTCGCGACTGCGCTCATGGTTAAGCTGTTTAAATTAAATAACTATGCCGTAGGTGCTGGGCTAGCCAAAAGCGAAGCCTTGGTTGCCGCAATTTTAGGGATGATTTTTTTGGCACTCATTTGACAGGCTTGGGCTGGATTGGTGTCATCGTTGGTGGCATTGGTGTATTTTTGATGAGCACGCACGGCAATGTTAAGCAGCTTTCAATGCCAACTGTTTTACTGGGATTAAGTTGTGGTAGTGCCTTTGCGCTCACTTCATTGTGGGTACGTGAAGCCAGTTTAGCACTTGGCTTACCCTTTCCACACAGTGCTGCTTGGGTATTATTGTTGGTCATTTCACTGCAAACGTTATTACTGCTAGTTTACCTGATGGCGACCGACAAACACTCATTAAGACAATTATGGGCAAGACCTAAGCTGACGCTATTAACCAGCACAAGTAGCTGTCTTGGTTCTATTGGTTGGTTCAGTGCAATGTCTCTTCAAACCGTACCTTATGTAAAAACTTTAGGCCAAATTGAGATCTTTTTTACGATGTTAATTTCTATTTTTTGGCTAAAACAATCAGTAAAAATTAAAGATGGACTGGGGCTTTTTCTAATCGCAATTGCCGCTATTTTAGTCATGTGGGGATAGCTCCAACCTCACCCACGCTTTTGATAATGAAGTTGCTCGATAAAAAAAGCCCCACCAGGCGGTGAGGCTTCATCTTTTCCCGATAGAGATCGTTTCGTGCTAGCGAAAATCTCTCAACAACTCAGCTTACTTTTTCTTAGCTGGTTTTTGGTCATCTTTTTTCTTGATAACGGTAGTGCCTTCGAAAGTTTCACCTTCAACAAACGCTGTACCATAGTAAGCGGAAATAAGTACTTCTTTTAGCTCAGAAATCAGTGGGTAGCGTGGGTTTGCACCAGTACATTGGTCATCAAACGCTTCAACTGACAGCACGTCAACTTTAGCGAGGAAATCCGCTTCATTCACGCCAGCCGCTTGAATAGATAGCGGGATGTCGAGATCTTTCTTCAGCTCTTCCAACCAAGTCAGTAGACGTTCAATTTTCTGAGCAGTACGGTCGCCCGCTTTGCTCAAGCCTAGGTGGTCAGCCACTTCAGCGTAACGACGGCGTGCTTGTGGACGGTCGTATTGAGAGAACGCAGTTTGTTTGGTTGGGTTATCATTCGCGTTGTAGCGCACAACGTTAGAGATAAGCAATGCGTTAGCAAGACCGTGCGGGATATGGAACTCAGCACCGATCTTGTGCGCCATAGAGTGACATACACCTAGGAACGCGTTAGCAAAAGCGATACCTGCGATAGTCGCTGCATTGTGCACTTTTTCACGAGCAATTGGGTCTGCTGCGCCATTTTTGTAGCTTGATGGTAGGTACTCTTTCAGCATCTTAAGTGCTTGTAGAGCTTGACCATCAGAGTATTCATTCGCAAGAACAGACACATAGGCTTCAAGAGCGTGAGTCACTGCATCGTAACCACCAAATGCCGTTAGAGACTTAGGCATATTCATAACAAGGTTCGCATCAACGATAGCCATGTTAGGTGTTAGCTCATAATCCGCTAATGGGTATTTAGCACCTGTTTTATCGTCTGTTACAACGGCAAATGGTGTGACTTCTGAACCTGTACCTGAAGTAGTCGTGATACAAACCAATTCTGCTTTTTGACCCATTTTAGGGAACTTGTAGATACGTTTACGGATATCCATAAAGCGCATTGCAAGCTCTTCAAAGTGAGTTTCTGGGTGCTCATACATAACCCACATGATCTTCGCTGCATCCATTGGTGAACCACCACCAAGTGCTAGAATCACGTCTGGTTGGAAACTCTTCATTGCTTCAGCGCCTTTCTCTACAACAGATAGAGTTGGATCAGCTTCTACATCAAAGAATGTTTGAACTTCCATACCGTTTGACTTCAGCAGAGTCACTACGTCGTCTGCATAACCGTTGTTGAATAGGAAACGGTCAGTAACTAGGAATGCGCGTTTTTTGCCTTCAAGATCGCTCATAGCAATTGGAAGGCTACCACGACGGAAGTAAATTGACTTAGGTAGTTTATGCCACAACATGTTTTCAGCTCGCTTCGCAACAGTTTTCTTGTTGATTAGGTGCTTAGGACCTACGTTCTCAGAAATTGAGTTACCACCCCAAGAACCACAACCTAGCGTTAGAGATGGTGCAACGTTAAAGTTGTAAAGGTCACCGATACCACCATGAGTGGTTGGGATGTTTACAAGAATACGCGCCGTCTTCATTTTGTCACCAAAGTAACGGATACGGTCTGCGTTAACGTCTTGGTTAGTGTATAGACCAGAAGTGTGGCCGATACCGCCGATTTCTACCATTCTTACGGCTTGTTCTACCGCGTTCTCGAAAGAAGTCGCGCGGAACATGCCAAGTGTTGGAGAAAGTTTTTCATGTGCGAATTCATCGTCATAAGAAACTTCGCCAATACCTTCACCGACAAGGATTTTAGTATCTGCTGGAACTTTAACGCCCGCCATTTCAGCGATGGCTGTTGCTGGTTGGCCTACGATTTTCGCGTTGAGTGCGCCATCGATAAGCAGTACCTTACGTACTTTGTCTGCGTCTGCTTTGCTTAGAACATGCGCTTTATGGCTCGCGAAACGCTCTTTCACTTCGTCATACACTTCGTCCATAACGATAACCGCTTGCTCAGAAGCACATACCACACCGTTATCGAATGTTTTAGACATAAGAACAGAAGCGACTGCACGTTTGATGTCTGCCGTTTCGTCGATTACAACTGGAACGTTACCTGCACCTACACCGATTGCTGGTTTACCTGACGAGTAAGCCGCTTTCACCATGCCAGGACCACCTGTTGCAAGGATAAGTGCAATGCCTTCGTGCTTCATTAGCGCGTTAGATAGCTCAACTGAAGGTTGATCAATCCAGCCGATAATGTCTTTTGGCGCGCCAGCTGCAACTGCTGCATCTAACACGAGTTTAGCTGCATCGTTAGTTGAATTTTTCGCACGTGGGTGTGGCGAGAAGATGATACCGTTACGAGTCTTCAAAGAGATGAGAGATTTGAAGATTGCAGTAGAAGTAGGGTTAGTGGTTGGAACGATACCGCAGATGATGCCTACAGGCTCAGCGATAGTCATCGTGCCTAGGTTTTTATCTTCTTCAAGAATGCCACAGGTTTTTTCGTCTTTGTATTTGTTATAGATGAACTCAGACGCAAAGTGGTTCTTGATTACTTTATCCTCAACAATACCCATGCCTGATTCCGCTACCGCTTGTTGCGCTAGAGGGATACGAGCTTGGTTAGCTGCTAATGATGCTGCGCGGAAAATTTTATCTACTTGCTCTTGAGAGTAAGTAGAGAATTCAGCTTGAGCCGCTTTAACGCGCGCTACTAGAGCATCAAGTTCAGCTAAATTAGTTACAGGCATAATGAATCTCCTAAAAATAGAAAAATGTTAAAAACTCTTTATTAAGTTTGCAGCTTTGTGTTTTTGTTTTTTCTCAACAACTTAAACAATGACAGACTTAGTAAATTGCTTTCAGGACTGAGTATAATATTTCAGAGTGTGAAAAAAATTGACTCAGATCAGTTATGAAAAACTAATTACCCAATTAGGGGTAATCACCTTACAAAATCACTTACAAATCATTGAATATAAACAAAAAATACACAGAAAATTAAATAAACAAAAAACATTTACCTAAACAACGAAAACTATAAAAACTACAACAATCTGTAAAAAAGTTTCATTTTTGAGCGATAGATGAATAAACACACCTCATTTTACGTGCTACTGAGAGTATATCGACTCTCACTTTTACCACCAGCGAGGAGCGCAAATTTTATTAAAAATGTGCAGATGTTAACAGTTGAGCAAAAAACAACACCACTCACATACATTAGAAAAACAATTGTAAAACATTTTCTTCATTGAATTAGTTTTTCTCAGCAATAAAACCCCAATCGCTTTAGTTTTTTTCATTCGTGCTATCCTTTGCTTTCGCTTACATTAGCCACGTAATATTTCATCGAAATGATCCATTAGAGATAAATGCCATGCAAACCTTTGAGTTAGCCATTTTCCTGCAGTTTTTCTTAGGCCTTGTAGCCGCTGTGAACCCAGTGGGGATTATGCCAATATTTGTCTCTCTCACTGGGCATATGACGCAAGAAGAGAAACACAAAACGGCGGCTACAGCGAATATTGCGGTGGCGATAATTTTGATTACCGCACTGCTTGCCGGGCAGATGTTACTGGATATGTTTAGTATCTCTTTAGATTCGTTTCGAGTAGCTGGTGGCCTATTGCTGCTGAGCATCGCATTTTCGATGATGAGCGGTAAATTGGGTGAAGATAAACAAAACAAACAAGAGAAATCTGAATACATTAGCCGTGAACAAATTGGGGTTGTGCCACTCGCTATGCCTTTAATGGCAGGACCGGGTGCCATCAGTTCCACCATAGTGTATGGCTCTCGCTACCCAAGCATGTTCGATACCGTGGGCATTATAATCACTGTGGTGTTATTTAGTTTAAGCTCTTGGCTGCTGTTTCGCTCAGCGCCCTATATTGTCCGCTTCTTAGGTCAAACGGGTATCAACGTGATTACACGGATCATGGGTTTGATACTAGGCGCACTCGGTATTGAGTTTATTGCCAATGGGCTCAGAAATTTATTTCCTGGCCTTGCATAACCGCATTGACCTCGTCACTGTCACTACAGCAGAAAGCATAAAAAAGGGCGCTTTATACAAAGCGCCCTTTTGTTTGCTGGCAGTTTTTTAACCGATAATCATCACTGTTTTTCAGCCAGAATGATCCGCAAAGTACGGCGAAGCGGCTCAGCGGCTCCCCACAATAATTGGTCACCCACCGTAAACGCATTTAAGAAATCATCACCCATCGACATTTTACGCAAACGTCCTACGGGAACTGACAAGGTGCCAGTGACTTTGGCAGGGCTCAATTCACGTGCGGTAATATCGCGCTCGTTTGGAATAACTTTCACCCAATCATTGTGCGTAGCGATCATCTCTTCGATTTCATCAAGCGGAATATTTTTCTTCAGCTTGATGGTTAATGCTTGTGAGTGGCAGCGCATTGCGCCAATACGCACGCAGGTTCCATCAATCGGGATCGGTGACGATTGAAGCCCTAGAATTTTATTAGCTTCAACGCCCGCTTTCCACTCTTCTTTGCTTTGACCATTGTCGCGTTTGACGTCAATCCAAGGGATTAATGAACCCGCTAGCGGTGCACCAAACTGCTCGGTAGGAAAAGAAGGTGATCGCATGGTTTCAGCCACTTTTCTGTCAATATCAAGAATTGAGCTCGATGGATTAGCCAATTCAGAGCTAACCGCATCATTAATTACTCCCATTTGCGAGATCAACTCGCGCATATTTTGAGCGCCAGCACCCGAAGCGGCTTGGTAGGTCATTGCGCTCATCCACTCGACCAAACCTTTCTCATAAAGGCCGCCTAATGCCATAAGCATTAAACTGACTGTGCAGTTACCGCCCACAAAGGTATTGGTTCCTGAATGGATGCCGTGCTGAATTTGTGTCAAGTTGACCGGATCTAAAGTGATGATTGATTGTTTATCCATCCGTAAAGTAGATGCGGCATCAATCCAGTAACCTTTCCAGCCCACTTGACGAAGTGCTGGATACACTTTTTCAGTGTAGCTACCACCTTGACAAGTGATAATGGCATCTAATTGTTTGAGGCTATCAATATCGTAAGCATCTTGCAGTAACCCTGTATGATGATTGCCTTTCTTAGAAGGCACCGTTGGGGCAGGAATACCAATTTGAGATGTGCTAAAGAAAACCGGTTCGATCAAGTCAAAGTCATTTTCTTCAACCATACGCTGCATCAGTACAGAACCGACCATACCACGCCAACCCACTAAACCTACTCTCATCGCGCTCACTCTCCATGTATCTAAAATGAAAATTTATTGCTCCATCTATAAGTGGTTCAGCATAAAATCTCAAGACTTTCTTAGTAAAAGTGGTAACTTTTTCTTTCTGCGCAGCCAGTTTTGTAAAAAACACATTTAAGCCTAAAAATCACTCAAGCTCTCTATGATTCAGCATTCAATAATCAACGAAACGCTAAACGATCACGTTCTTGTTACACAAAAACCCCACACCGCAGAACATTTATAACCATTAAATTTAACTATTATCAACATTTAACATCGAAGGTTAACCACTTGAACGACATAAATCACATCCGAGGTGTTTGATGTCGATATATTATGCTAACTATTGTAAAGTGCGAACGAACTCAATAAGGGCACCGTTCTGTCCTTAGATCATAAATCTGACAAGAGGCTCTTTTATGACGCAAGCCCCTCAACGCCTACCTAGCTTAATTCAAGTAATTATTGCTCTAGGCTTGTTTTTGTTACTCGCGTTTTCGTTTACAGCTCAACTCGATCTCCCTATCCAACTGGCCTTATACATTGGCTGGTTCATCATTATTGTGCTCGGTGTTCGTTTAGGTCACCAATATAAAGAATTAGAAAAAGCAGCACTGAATGGTATTTCTAATGGTTTAGGTGCGGTGTTGATACTTTTAGCTGTTGGCGCATTAGTTGGTACTTGGATCTCCGGCGGGATCGTGCCGACCATCATCTACTACGGTCTTCAAGCAATCCATCCTTCTATTTTTCTTCTTGCAACGATGATCATCTGCTCTCTCACCGCTTTAGCAACTGGAACCTCATGGGGTGCAGCTGGTACCGCGGGGATTGCCATGATGGGGATTGGTCAAGGTCTTGGCGTTCCAGCACCAATCACCGCTGGCGCAGTACTTTCAGGTTGCTACTTTGGTGACAAAATGTCGCCATTATCTGATTCCGTTATTCTGGCGTCTTCGATGTCTAACGTTGAAGTGATGGAGCACATTAAAGGTATGCTGCCGATAGCGCTTATCAGCTACGTGATCACGGGTATCATGTTTACCTTATTTGGTTTCCACTATGCGGGTAACGTAGACATGTCTCAAGTACAAAGCGTGATTGAGGCGATGGAACAGCAGTTTTACATTACCCCATACTCTTTTGTGCCAGTGCTGATTGTACTTGGCTTGCTTGCGATGAGAATGCCTTCGTTTCCTGTAATTAGCTTTGGTTCTTTGCTGGGCATCATTTGGGCTGTGATGATCCAAGACGTAGACTTCTTGCAAGCTTTCAATACCGCATGGGCACCTTACAATATTGAATCTGGCGTTGACTTCATTGACTCAATCTTAAACCGAGGCGGCATGTCCTCTATGCTTGGTTCTGTTGCCGTGATTGTCTTTGGTCTCGGGTTTGGTGGATTGCTGGATAAAGTGGGTGTGCTTGAAACCATCGCAAAACTGTTTGAGCGCCGCGTGACAAGCGCAGGTTCACTGGCAACCAGTACTATTGGTACTGCATTTATGGGCAACGTTTTTGGCTCAGCCATGTATGTTTCACTCATCCTGACCCCTAAAATCTGTGCCAAGAACTATGACCGTTTAGGCTATCAGCGTAAGAACCTATCACGTAACGCTGAATTTGGTGGCACGCTCACCTCCGGTATGGTGCCATGGAGCGATAATGGCATCTACATGGCGAGCATTCTAGGCGTTGCAACGCTCTCATATGCCCCCTTTATGTGGCTAAGCTTTGTCTGTATTTTGGTGACCATTTTTACCTCTTACATGGGTTGGTTTGTTGATAAATGTGAACCGACTGCACCAGCAGACAGTGCTGAACAAGCACCGGCTCTCAACCAACAGTCAGCCTAGCAGGGTATTGCAAAAGTCATTGAACTAAAAAACCATTAAAAAGAGCTCAACTGAGCTCTTTTTTACTACAAACAGAATCGCCATTTAAAGCTGACACGATAGAGCTGGCTTATCGTTTTCTTTGATCAAGGTAGTGTTGCGCACTGGATATAGCGGCCGCCAATTGCGTCGTTAATATCCCCAATTGACTCTCCGTAGGTCGTTGCTTCTGGCTAAGTCGCAACTCTATTTCTGACGCTATCTGCTTGAGTGAACGGCAACCAAGATTACCCGCAACGCCTTTCAGGCTGTGTGCTCGGCGCTGAGCGGCCTCCAAATCAGAATGCACCAATCTTTTCAATTCAGCCACATCATGCTGATGATCTTGTATAAATACGCTCAACAGTAGAGTGACAGACTCAACATCGCCATTGAGAGTTATGAGCATGGATTCAATATCGATGGACAAATCATCAGAAAGATCCGATGTTTCCACCTGTGGTTCTTCTGTGGAAAAAACACGACTGGGATTCATCTCAGATGACTCATCATCTTTCGCAGCACTGGGAACTTTATTAACATGAGAACGAGTTAAAACTGATGACCTAAATATCAACCAACCCAACAATAGAATCACTCCACCACTTAAGCCAGTGATTAGGTAGGCATAGATGTTTAAAAGACGATGGTATTGGTTTTCAACATGGGTAAGCTGCTTGTAAATAGAGTGATTGATTAAATTATCGACCAAACGTGCGCCTTGGGCGTATTGATTTAGTAAATCAGACGCTTGTGCTAATGTCTGCTCTAGCTCTTTTTTCTGAATGGCTGGTAAAGATTGCCCATCCACATAAAGCTTATCTAATGCTCGATAAATCTCTGGATTTTGCTCAGTGTCACTGAACATCGCTTCAAATACATAAGCGCCTAGCACCACATACATCTGCTTGAGCTGCTCAGAATTAGCGGGATTATCACGCAGCACTTGTAGTCGCTCAACCAGCGGTTGAATGTTGAGCTTAACCGACAAATACGATTTGGTCAGTCCGATATAGCGATCAGTCATGTGGAGTAATTGCTGAATATCCGGCCGCCATGAAAAATCTCGCTGCTCAACTTCCAGTTGTAGCCTAAGTGAATAGAGTAGCTGCACATTCAACGCGATATCATTCGCTCGTGTCGAACGATAAGGCTCTTTAAAATAGAGTGAACTTTTAAGTTCTTCAACACTGTAATGTAACTCTTTCACTGAATGCATCGCTTGGTAGCTTAAATGGCTTTGCCAAAACACAAGGCTAACGGAAACTAACCAACCAAACAGAATCACACCATACCATCTCATGCTAAATCGTTTTGATTTCTTTTGCCCAAACACTGTGCTTACCAATTTGTATTTTCAATTAATACAAGCATATACCCAAAGCTACGAGTGTGCAGACTTGTGTATAGAGAGAAAGAATAAAAAAGAGAGCCATATCAAGCTCTCTTAGTGATGAAGGATTAACGCTGACGCGTTAACTGTTCTCTTAAATTCGGTGGCGTGCCTTTGATGGTTAAGGTATCACTTTCAGGATCATAAAAAATACGCTCTCCCAATAACAAGCTATCAAAGCTCACATTCAAACCGCCCCCTGCACCGACAAACTTGGTCAGTTTACGCACGGTAGAACGATCACCAGGAAAGCTCTCTTCCAGTTCATAGCCATGTGCCTGCGTATATTCGAAAAAACCCGTGCCGTCTTGGCTAGCAGGTAATTCTCCAGACAACTCACGAATATGAACCTCTTCACCGGCTTTAATTTGCTCATTGCAGTAATCGTAAACCTGCTTTTTGTAACCGATCGCTTCATCTTTTTCTAGCTTAGAATCAGTGCAAAAATCCTGTACCGCTTGCATCAGTACTTGATTTTGCACTTTGGTATCTAACCCAACATCGGCTTGCAGAAAATCAAGAAAGAAATCCGACACTTTTCGACCAACGCGACCTTTGATATAGGCAAGGTAGCGGTTTGAATTTTTGTCCGTTTCAAAACTTGATAGGTCAAGACGCGCCGCAATATCCATTTTGTTGATATCAAGATAATCTGTCGCGCTAATGTCGAGCCCCTCCGTTACTTTCAAACTTTGATTGAGAGGTAAAAGCCCAATAAATAAGTAATCCGTAGCCAATGACTGATATTCGGCCATCACTAAGATCCCTTCGTCAGCAAACGGATACTTTGCTAATTCATCTTTCAGCCGTTGAGCACTGATTTGTGAAAAATCGTAAAAATCACGCTCACCTTGACGAAGTTCTTGCAACCAAGTTTGAAAATCACTGTCCGACTTAAACGAACCAAAACCTTTGCTCGCTTTCGAATTAAACACGCGATGCAACTCTGCCACTAAATTTTCGGCTGACGTATCATTATCTAAAGATTGAGAGCGGTATTTAACCACCAGCTCATCTTGCTCGTTTTTGCTCAATTGGTGCAAAATCACGTTGGAAAGGTGAAGACTCATAGTGAAATTATCATCGTTCTAGTTTCAGTTGTAAGGCATTGTAGGTTATCATAAGCCGCTTTTACTATCATCATTAGAGTCTTTATGCCTATTACATCTAAATACAGCGACGAAATAATTGAAAATATCCTGACAGAAGTTGCTGCCATTCTCGCTAAACATAATGCTTCCCCTGAGCTTACTCTCATGATTGCGGGAAACATTGCAACGAATGTCTTAAACCAAAACGTTGCCGCTTCACAGCGTAAGGCGATTGCTGAAAAATTTGCTCAGGCATTGATGTCGTCTTTAGAAACTACTACTCACTAATAGAATGCATAGATAGAAAATCACATGGCAGATAGCGAAAATACATACGGTGAACGCGTATCACGGTTGGTTGGTTGGGGGCATTGGTTTGCTTTCTTCAACATCATTGCAGCAATGCTTATTGGTACTCGATATATCGTACAATCACCATGGCCTGAAACCTTGTTGGGGCAGTTTTATTTAACTGTGTCTTGGGTCGGCCATTTTGGATTTTTGGTTTTTGCACTCTATCTACTGGTTTTATTTCCTCTGACATTCGTCATTCCGTCGCGCAAACTATTTCGTTTCTTGGCTGTCTGTTTTGCAACGTTAGGGCTCACACTCCTATTAATCGACACCCAAGCTTATCAAGCAATCAACCTACACTTAACACCGATAGTATGGGAACTGCTTTTTAGCGATGAGACCAGCGCTATCACTGCCGACTTACAGCATCTGTTTGTAGTCATGCCGCTCATTCTCCTCTTACAACTAGGGCTTTCGGAGTGGGTGTGGCGTAAGCAGCGAAAACTATCACATAAACACGTTGGTCGGCCCATCGCGGCGGTATTTTTCATTAGTTTTATTACCAGCCACCTTATTTACGTTTGGTCTGATGCGTATTTAGAAACGTCAGTGACCAGCCAAAAATCAAACTTCCCGCTCTCGTATCCAATGACGGCAAAATCGTTCATGGAAAAACATGGCTTATTTGATCGTGATGTGTACTTAAAGCGTTTGAAGGATAATGAAGAGAACTTTAACATTGTTCGTTATCCTCTTGAGCCTCTTCAATTTGGACGCAGAGCAAATAATCTCAATATTTTGCTAGTAAGTGTCAATAATTTAAGAAGTGATGTGCTGACGGCTGAAATCATGCCCAACACTTACCAATTTGCGACAGAAAATTTGAAGTTTAATAATCATTACAGCTCGAGTAATGACATGTTTGGGATTTTCGGCTTGTTTTATGGTTTACCGAGTAGCTATGCCAACGCCATTCGTTCACAAGGCACGCCCCCGATACTGATAGAGGCATTGAAAAAACAGGATTATCAGTTTGGCCTCTTTAGTGGCGATAATTTTGACGACGCCTTATACGAAGAGACGATTTTCCGCAGTTTAACGGTCTCTAAAGCTCCTTTTGATCAAGAATCCAGCACAGATAACCAAACCATACAACGCTGGTATCAATGGGTATCCGAGCAAAGCGATCAACCGTGGTTCAGCTATTTGGAATTGACAACCGTTGACAACTTTAATGACTTTGACCCTCGGTCAAGTAGAGGTAGTGCCAGCGATCGCCTGCGTGCTGGTTACAATAACTCGGTCAATGCTGCCGACCAAGAAATAGGACTGCTGCTCACTAAGATTGACGAATTACAATTGCAAGACAATACGCTGATTGTAATCACCTCAAATCATGGCGCGGAGTTTAACGAGACAAAAACCAACAGCTGGGGTGCTAACAGCAATTACAGCCGATACCAGTTACAAGTGCCGATGATCATCCATTGGCCAGGAAAAATGGCATGGGAATACTCACACCGTTCAAGTCACTTAGATTTTTCAGTCACGCTTTTACAGGATCTATTAGGTGCTTCATCCAACCCTATTGAATTCAGCAGTGGTAGAAACTTGTTTGATGAAAACAAAAGGAAGTGGATTTTAGCCGGTGATGCCCGTGAATTAGCCTTGATTACTGATACCCAAACCACCCTCATTGATAAATTTGGCAACTTCAAGCTGTTTGACGAAAACTATCAACGTCAGAAAGACTCTAGCCCAGCGTTGCCAGTACTGATGCAAGGCTTAACCGAATTGCAGAGATTTTACGCCAAAGACAATTAAATCAGGCCGTTAGCAAGATTATCTCTTGACGCTAAAGGGATAAATGATTAGATTACGCCAATCGGACTGTAGCGCAGCTTGGTAGCGCACCGTCATGGGGTGTCGGGGGTCGGAGGTTCAAATCCTCTCAGTCCGACCATACACCTAAAAAAAAGAGAGCTTCGGCTCTCTTTTTTGCTTTAGTATCTTATTTTTTAGTCTGTTTGGACTAATAGGGGCGCAACTTTGGTTGGGTGAATGACAACGGCAACAGATTTTGATGTCGGGGTATCACTAACGTCCCCTTTACTGCTCAATGGGATAAGTGCATTCGCCTCAGGGAAATAGGCCGCCACGTTCCCTTGAGGAATTACATAGGCGACCACTTTGAAGCCGAAAATTTCACGTTTAATACCATCATCCCACAGTGTCTCAATATCGACTCGTTCACCCGCTTTTAATTGCAGCTGCTCAATATCTTTTTCATTCATGAAAATGACATTACGTTCACCAAATACACCTCGGTAACGATCATCCAAACCGTAAACCGTGGTGTTGTACTGATCGTGCGAACGTATCGTCTGCAACACAAAAATCGGTTTCTTGGTCATCTGCTGAGTTTTGAGCGGAACGATAGATTCAGGAAGTGCATTACTGCTTATCTGCGCTTTTCCTGTGGGCGTTTTCCAAGTAAATTCACGCGCTGAATTACCAAGATAAAAACCGCCAGGCCCTTTGAGCCTCTGATTAAAATTGGCAAATCCTGGGATAATCTTTTCAATCAAATCTCGAATGTTATCGTAATTATCGGCCATGGATTGCCAATCGATTGGGTTTCCCTCCCCTAAGGTCGCTTTTGCCATTCCTGCGATAATGGCAGGCTCTGAGCGCATCATCTCTCCTGTAACATCAATTCGCCCAGAAGAGGCATGAACCATGGAGAATGAGTCTTCAACGGTAATTTTCTGTGGCCCCTGAGCCTGAATATCAATATCTGTCCGACCTAAACAAGGCAGGATCAACGCATCCTTGCCCGGGTTGACATGGCTCCGATTCAGTTTAGTCGCAATGTTTACGGTCAAATTACAGTTTTTCATTGCTTGCGCGACACGCTCGGTATCGGGCGCAGCAGCAACGAGGTTTCCCCCTAAACTGATAAAGACTCTACTTTCACCCCGTAGCATCGCCTCAATAGCATTAACTACATTATGGCCATGCGCTTTTGGTGGCGTAAAGCCCAGTGCTTTTTCAATATTGTCGAGTAGAAATACCGGCGGTTTTTCATTAATTCCAACCGTGCGGTCACCTTGCACATTTGAGTGACCACGGACAGGACATACCCCTGAACCATCCTTACCAATTTGACCAAACAGTAATTGTAGATTGACCAACTCTTGTATGGTTGCCACCGAATGCTTGTGCTGAGTCACCCCCATCGCCCAAGTTACGATCACGCGTTTAGCGCCTTGGTAAATATCTGCCACCAGCTCTAGCTCTTGTTGCGTGAGCCCCGATTGCTCAATAATACTTGACCACGACGTAGCCTGCACCATGGCTAAATAAGACTCCATCCCTTCGGTGTGCTGGGCAATGAACTCAAGGTCGAATATCGATTCACCGCAGGCCTGTGCTTGCTGATGACGAGCAAGAAGAATTTTCACCAAGCCACGAACCGCCGCCATGTCTCCGCCTAATTTAGGAGTGAAATAATGGCTAGTGGTCGGTGTTGAACCATTGCTTAACATTTCAAAAGGATTTTGCGGGTTAGTAAAACGCTCCAATCCTCGCTCTTTTAAATTATTAAACGCAACAACTCGAGCGCCACGCTTATAGGCTGACGCCAGTGTTTCCAACATACGAGGATGATTCGTTCCTGGGTTTTGTCCAAATAAAAGAATCGCATCGGATTCTTCAAAATCCTCAATAGTCACAGTTCCCTTACCAATGCCAATCGAGCGAACCAAGGCGACGCTCGTAGCTTCATGGCACATATTTGAGCAATCAGGAAAATTATTGGTACCAAACCGGCGCGCAAACAACTGGTATAGAAATGCAGCTTCATTACTCGCGCGGCCTGATGTATAAAATTCCGCCTGATTTGGACTAGCGAGTTGATTGAGGTGTTGTGCAACCAGTGCAAACGCCTCATCCCAGCTGATTGGCTCATAGTGATCCGTTTGAGCGTTATAGCGCATTGGTTCCGCTAAACGCCCTTGAGATTCGAGAAAATAGTCACTCTGCTTATTGAGCCAAGTGACCGAATATTGCTTAAAGAAATCTGCCCCAACGCGTCGAGAAGTGGCTTCCCAGTTGACGGTCTTAGCGCCATTTTCGCAAAAACGAAAATGCCCTGGCACATGTTTTTCACCCCAAGCACAGCCTGGGCAGTCAAAACCATGGTCTTGGTTGGTTTTTAAAAGATTGGAAATATTTTTGGCAACATTATGACTTTTCAATAGATGATGCGCGGTGCTTTTTAGCGCTCCCCAACCACCAGCCGAACCGGTATATTGTTTAATACTCATATTCTTCTTCTCACTCTTTCACTGACTGCAAACGTGCATGACCATGGTATATATTGAATTGATTTTTTTTGATAAAACCAATCAGTGTCATATCAAACTGACGCGCCATATCGAGCGCTAAACGTGATGGCGCACCAACAGCCACCACCACTGAAATGCCAGCAATAGCCGCTTTTTGCATTAACTCAAAACTCACTCGGCCGCTAAGAATTAATACCCCTTGCGGGTGCCAGCGCTGCTCACTCAAAATTCGGCCTATCAACTTATCCACTGCGTTATGGCGACCCACATCTTCGGCAACGGCAATCAACTCGCCATTCACGAAGTAACCGGCACCATGCACCGCCCCCGTTTTTGCAAACAGTGGTTGATGAACAAGAAGCAGATTAGGAAGCGTAATAACAACATCAGAAGAGAGCCATTTCGGGCTATCATCAATGCGAATTTCTCGCCTCAAACTCAATGCTCGGATGGATGTCATACCGCAAATGCCACAGCTCGACTGGCTCATATAACGACGGGCCTGATGCTGAATCACATCAGTGTATGGATGATTGAGCGTGACCAACCAGTGATTCTGGCCATGGCGTGATTCGTCGTCAACCAACTCCATATTGAGTATATGGTCATATGAATCGATCACTTGCTGCGTATAAAGTAAACCACTGATGAGATGAGCATCGTCACCGGGTGTTCGCATTGTCATGCTCCACTCTTCGATATGCAGCTTGTTAGTAATCGTATCATTCCATTGCAAACTGATTTGTAAAGGCTCTTCAATAGCAAGAATATCGTATTCATTTTGAAACCCTATTTTGGAATCAAAACGTTGGCGATAAATGCGTTCAGTCCCCTCAGGTTGAGCATCATGAGGGTCATTGGTTGTGGTTTCTTCTAGCATGGTTCTTTTTATTGACTGATTTCAATCATCAGCATAGTGAGTGCAAGATAAACTCCTGCAAACACTCTGTACTTAATGATTGGAAATATAAACAGCGCCTTAAACACAGGAAGATGCAAATTACTCCTCACCTTGCGCAGGGTCAAGAAAGCCATCTTTTGGCCATGGTTCAGGTTTCGTGCCATTTCACTGCCAGTTTTAACTTATTACCCGTCATTCCCAGAGGTTTAAGCATTATATGAACATAAATACATAAAAAAGAAATAATATTCCATTTATGAAACTCCGTTAGCTTGATACTACAAGAGAGCATCAGGCTCTTGGCAAACCACTGCTAATGCATAACTGCTTTCCCCGTTTCAATACGACTTTCTGTATAAACATCGTAAAAATTCACCGTTAAGCCAGCAACCAAATAAAAAAGGCGCCATAACGAAGTGCGCATTAATGCATTTTTTCTCCAACAAGGCGCTAAGAATCAAGCTATTAGTTAAAAACCATCGTCAAATGTACATAAAACCACCAAACGATCAGTTCAAGACTTTACAAAGTAAAATTGCCTCGCTATTATGCGCACCACACGGAGAGATGGCTGAGTGGTTTAAAGCACCGGTCTTGAAAACCGGCGATGGTTAATAGCTATCCTAGGGTTCAAATCCCTATCTCTCCGCCACTTTTAAAGAAAAACCGCTGTTTTTACAGCGGTTTTTCCGTATCTGATTAACATCATTTTCTTATACTGATTTTTATCTCACGCACCAGTTGCCATTCATTATGATGAGTACCCTCTCCATTCACCACATACTAAAGGTGTATTTTTAGAAACTGGCATTAAATATGCTTTCCATTATTCAACAGTTATGTCGTAATTAATGACATGGTTAGAGAGGAGAAGTGTATGAGCCATCTCTATAAGATTGAATCCTACAGTGAAGAAGCGGTCAGCTCGATTGCCCAGTTTATCCGTTCTAAAGGTGGAAGATGTTGTATTGCGGGTTTTGCCGTGATAACAAGTCACCCTTTTCAAGAGCGCGAGGCGTGGCGTTTACTGCCACTTGTCGGCAAAGTGACTGACAATGTAACCGATTGGGATACCAGCCTTTTTTATCGAAAAGGTGATAATTAGCTCGTCAGGTCGGTGAATATCTTACCTAATCGCTGGCCTTAGCGACCGATTCTTTGATGTCACTTTATTGAGCCGAATTACGTTGATAACGCGTTGTTTTGCTGGGTTTACTTGCCTTTCGTTTGAATGCAGGGCGCTCCACTTTGGGCAATGAGCGAAGCGACTCTGGCACTGCGCCAGATTTCGCCTGTTCCATGATCTGCATAATGCGCTCTTGCAGCACTTGCATAAAGGGTTGATACGCTTGCCCACGTTCAGCCATCGCTTGCAGTTGATGCTCCCAATGGGCGGTCATATCAGGATAGGTTGATTCGTTTGGCAGCGCATGAATTAATCCCTTTCCTGCTGGCGAGCTTAGGATCAGCTTACCTTGACGTGTTAAGAGCTGCCGCTTGAATAAAGTGTCAAGGATCCCCGCTCGTGTCGCTTCCGTACCCAAACCATCGGTTTCACGTAAGATTTTTTTCAGCTCTTTATCTTCAACATAGCGAGCAATGCCAGTCATCGCTTGTAGCAAAGTCGCTTCAGTAAAATGACGAGGAGGCTCGGTTTTTCGATCGTGAACCTCCCCTTCTCGACACGTCAGCACCGTCCCTTTACTCAGTGGTGGAACGGCATCGACTCCGCTCTCTTCTTCATCGACTTTGCCTAACAAACTCTTCCAACCGGTTTCAACCAGTTGTCGCCCTGACGCAACAAAAAAGCCACCCGCAATATCAAACACCAGCTTGGCTTCCGCGTACACGGCGGCGGGATAAAATTGCATCAAGTATTGGCGCGCAATCAATTGGTATATTTTCATCTCATTTCCCGACAAGGCATTGACGGATGCCTGCTTTGGTGTGGGAATAATGGCATGGTGCGCGTCCACTTTCTTATCGTTCCATGCTTTGGATTTAAGGGCTAAGTTTGCGCCACTGACTGCCGTTAACAACTCTTTGGCGTTGCACGCGATAGCTTGAGTTACTGACGAAGCTTGAGCGTAATGTTCTTGCGGTAAGTAACGGCAATCTGAACGCGGATAGGTGATTAATTTATGTTTCTCATACAGAGATTGGCAAGTGTCTAACACTTGTTGGGCGCTCATTGCAAAGCGCTTCGCTGCATCAATTTGCAGTGCAGATAAGGAATAAGGTAACGGCGCGGCTTGCTTAGTTTGCTTTTGTTCCGCTTCAATCACTGTGGCGGGTTGCCCTGCGATGCGCTGTGCGACATTTTCCACCAACTTGCGGTTTAAGACTCGCCCTTCTTCATCTAGCCACGGCTGGCAAGCATCGCTGGGTTTCCAGCGCGCACGGATATCAAACGCCACTTGATCAGTTTGATAAGGGATTAACGCATGTAATGTAAAATAGTCTCGCGGGATGAAGTTTTCTATCTCCTCATCCCGACGTACCACTAGCCCTAGAATAGGAGTTTGTACCCGCCCAACCGACAAGACACCTTGATAGCCCGCTTTCTGCCCCAGCAAAGTATAAGCCCGTGACATATTCATACCATACAACCAATCGGCTCTTGAACGCGCGAGCGCTGAAACCGATAAAGGGATGAATTCGCGGTTACTGCGCATCTGTTTCAGTGCACGCTGCACGGCTGGAAGGTTTAAATCGCTGATCAGTAGCCGCAATGCTTGCTCTTTTTTACTTTGGCTTACTTTGCAATAATCAATCACTTCGTCAACCAACAGTTGCCCTTCGCGGTCCGGGTCTCCTGCATGGATAATTTGCGATGCTTCTTTCAAAAGCTGACGAATCACAGTCAACTGTTTGCTCGATGTTTTGCGCGGCCTAAGCTGCCACTGTGAAGGAATGATGGGTAAGTCGAGTAAATTCCACTTTTTATAGCGTTCATCATAAACATCCGGCTCAACTTGCTCGAGTAAATGCCCAATACACCAAGTAACGATGTCGCCATTCGCACAACGAATGAAACCTTGATCTTTCTTGTGTGGTTTCGGCAAAGCATCGGCTATAGCGCGCCCTAAGCTGGGCTTTTCAGCAATGAATAAACGGGTCATAAACTCAAATCAACGCAAAAAAATAAGGTCACATTAACCAATGTGACCTTAATAAATCAAGAAAAACTGTTATTTTATACAGTATTACTCTTCATTGCCTGCACGAGCAGCGGCTTCTTTCACTAAAGGTTGCAGTTCGCCTTTTTGGAACATTTCGATAATGATGTCACAACCACCAATCAACTCACCTTCAATCCACAATTGTGGAAAAGTAGGCCACTGTGCGTATACAGGCAGCTCAGCGCGGATATCTGGATTTTGCAGAATATCCACATAAGCAAATTTCTCACCACAAGCCATTAAAGCCTGCGCAGCTTGAGAAGAGAATCCGCAACTTGGTAGCTTAGGAGAGCCTTTCATGTATAGCAGAATGGCATTTTCTTCAAGTTGCTGTTTAATTTTATCGATAGTTTCCATTGCTTCCTCTTAATGGGATAGTGCGGTTTGTTGGTGACATTCTAAATCATTAATCGAGAATAAAAAGCACATATTGTTTATGGATATCCTGCCTATGCAACAATTTCCAACATTGGGGCTTTTAATAAAGTAAAAACTTGCTAAAATACGTTCAAGTCAGTCGTATCGACGAATATCATTATAATATCTGGAAGCTACTGAAAGAGACTTTCACTCTTTCTACACAACGGAGAATCGAGCAATGTCATTCGAATTACCAGCTTTGCCTTACGCTAAAGACGCTCTAGAACCACACATTTCAGCCGAAACACTAGATTTCCACCACGGTAAGCACCACAACACTTACGTTGTGAAGCTTAACGGCCTTATTCCTGGCACTGAATTTGAAGGTAAATCTCTCGAAGAGATCATCAAAACTTCAACCGGTGGCGTGTTTAATAACGCTGCTCAAATTTGGAACCACACCTTCTATTGGCACTGCCTTGCACCAAATGCAGGTGGCGAACCAACAGGTGCCGTTGCAGACGCAATCAACGCCGCATTTGGTTCTTTTGAAGCTTTTAAAGCAAAATTCACTGACTCAGCGATCAATAACTTTGGTTCATCTTGGACTTGGTTGGTGAAAAATGCGGATGGCTCTTTAGAGATCATCAACACTTCAAATGCAGCCACACCACTGACTCACGAAGGTGTGACTCCGCTACTGACGGTTGATCTGTGGGAACACGCTTACTACATCGATTACCGTAACCTACGCCCTGACTACATGAATGGTTTCTGGGCACTGGTTAACTGGGCATTCGTTGCAGAAAACCTAGCAAAATAACCTTTTCCCCTTGGATTGGTATTTAGTCATATGAAAGCCTGCTTTATCGCAGGCTTTTTTGTTATTTTATCTAAAGTTATCTGCTTTCTCGCCGCTAAAAGTGCATCGGTTGGAGAGGCAAATGCAAGTACATACATTAGATAAAGCCAGTATTATAAACGAACTTCAATTTGGCTCGGGGCTAAGCCATGCTGTCCAGCAAGGACGCCGTGCGGACTTTGCACTGATACTGTCGATGTTTTCTAACGATGTACGCGACAACACTCCTATTGAACGAATTGGAAACCCACCCACTAGCAATGAATTGTTGCGTAAGCGATTTGAGCTTTCAGAGCCTCAAACACTCCGTTCCGACCAAAGTTCTTACGCTGTTTCAGCAAAACAAGCCGAGCTTTTCCATCACGGAGGGCTAGCCAGTGCGAAACTCAGCCACTACTTGACTCCTGAAGTACTCGCCTATTTGCCTGAAGATACGCATGATTTACCCGAAGAGGTATATCTTAATCTGTCAGGACATGAGCGAAGGCATCTTGCCTCCCCCTCAAACGTTGAGCTCTTAGTTGCCGATCTCGCGGTTCAACTCACCGTCGCCCACCGGCGCGATCAGATCCGCACCCAAGTTTGATGTCTTGTATGTAATATAAAGCGACATTCTCTAGATCAGAATGTGAGTACGCCCAAAAAACTCACACACCACGCTTATTTAGACCAAGTAATTTGATGTTATTCACACCCTACCCACAGTTAATCAACCATTCTATTGAGACTAGATCTCGCAATAACGATAAAACAAGCAATAGGGTGAGGCACCCAATGGATATAAAAAGTGCAATAATATTAATCACTTCGGCAAGTTCGATGCTGGGTAGCACACTGGCCGTTCATTTCGCACATTTAGGTGCGAAAATCATTTTGTGTGACCAAGACAAATTTGGGCTAATGGAAACCTTTGCTCGTTGCAAAGCGATCTCTCAGGATGTTCATTATTACCACACACCAGATTACTCTTTAGAAACGATACATCGGCTGTTTGATTTTATTGATCAAACTTATCATAGGGCACCCGATGTGTTGGTCAACAATTGGCCAAACGCATCCCTTCCCCCCT
This sequence comes from Vibrio ordalii ATCC 33509, assembly GCA_000257205.1. Taxonomy (GTDB): domain Bacteria; phylum Pseudomonadota; class Gammaproteobacteria; order Enterobacterales; family Vibrionaceae; genus Vibrio; species Vibrio ordalii. Next base: position 29,079 of record AEZC01000086.1, read on the forward strand.
TGATAGGTGAACAACGAGCTGAAGTCTTTCTTCAGAAGCTCGCCATGATGGCCTCAACTTTATTCACTTTTGGTCAAGCCAGTGCTGAGCGAATGCGTATTAACAATAAGCCCGGTGTGATTGTGAACGTCATTTCTCAAAATGATGAGCATGACCTAACGGGTATTGAAAATGCGAATTCTATGGTTTCTGGTTTCACGCAGAGTTTGGCAAAAGAACTAACCCCTTTCAACATAAGAGTAGGTGGTGTAGTACCTAGCGCAAAAGATGATGTAGATGAGAAACCCCATTGGGCTGAACTGCAAGATGAATTGATCCGCAATACGGAGTACATCGTCGCTAACGAATACTTTAGCGGACGTGTGATGTCGGCCTAACAGTGCAAGGCCGACCCACATGGATATGATTAAAACCCTTCTTCCAGATAATCGTCGAGATACTCTTCTTCCGATTCATCGTACGTTTGGGTATCAATTTCTGCTTTAAAATCTTGGCGTTGTAAATAAACATCGCGGGTTAATGAGTATGGATCCGGAGAGTTATCTAATGTCACTTCTTGGGGAACGAGCCTTGCTCGGGTTTCCAGCCCTTCCAGTGCCCACTTACCCAATCCAGCCCATACAGTAAGATAAGAAAGAGGGGCATACAAGCCATCCACAACATCCGTCGTTTCTCGAATTGTGTAAGGCCCGTATCCAGGAATCATTAAATATGGGCCATTACCAACACCATAATGGCCTACCGCATCACTAAACGCTTTATCATTGTGTTTGGTGATGCTCGCTTCTGACGCAATATCAATCATCCCAAACAGGCCTAAGGTACTATTAATCCAAAAACGGTTAAAGTGATCGACAGCTTTCGTACCATTACCCATCAATATGTTGTTGATAATACTTGAAGGCTCATCAAGGTTTGACAAAACATTAGCAACCGTTTTCCGAATAGGTTGTGGGACATAATCAACATAAGCAATCGCAACGGGGCGAACTAGATAAGGGTCGAGATAATCATAGTTTATTGTCCACATTACGCGGTTAAAGCTCTCAAAGGGGTCGCCTGACTGCGTTTGATTTGATTCGGCTGACGTTGAATCCGGAGCGCTTGCACACCCTGCTAATACGAAAAGGAACAGCATAGGGCATATCAGTCGGGATAGGCGGCTTATCATTATTTATTTCCATGTATAAAGGCCGATGAGACATCGGCCTATCAATACGTTAATTGTATATAAGTGCTATTAATACTGCTTATTGATCACAACTTCAACAGGTTGACCGAGGCTCATGGCAGCACTTTCACCAAACCAATCACCTTGTTTGGTTGAAACATTGCCATCCGTATCCAAGCGTACTCGAACAATAAGCTGTGCAAGGTCGGATAACTTCCGACCCTGAACCATGCTATTGCTATCATCTAACACAACCTTAATAGGGAATTGAGTCAGTGGATAACGCGCGGCGGCAACAGGCATAGGTGCCCCATCGGAACTGTGCACAGAGACTATGAGTACTGCATTTTGTTCAAGAGTCACGCCAGCACCGAGTGAGATGGTGACAGGAACCATTTTCCCATCGATAGCTTTAGGCTGCATTTTGCTTTGTGCTCTTTCAATACTGCGCGAAAGCATCTCATAACGGCTATCTTCAGGACCAATCATCTGCTGCATTAATCGCCAATACTTCATCGCCGCTGGGTAATCCTGGCGTTCAAACGCATCAAACGCAAGTAGTGAAAACACGCGTAGATCAACATAATCTTGTTGTACTAATGCCGTTAAAATTTCACGTGCTTGATTTTGGTCAAGCTCATCTTGCGACAACATTAATGCTTGCGCATAGCCCAACTTCACATCTGCATCTTTTGGATCTAACGCATACGCTTTTTTCATTGAGCCAATCGATGTTTCTATATCTCTGTTGGCAAGTCCAATGCGCCCAAGCAGCAACCACCCGGTCGCATCTTGAGGCTGATAATGCAGACGAGTGCGCAGCGCCAGTGTGAGATCATCCATCTCATCATCACTTAAGGCAGCACCTTCTGGTGACATCATTTTTTTTGAGAGTGCAGGTAAGTTAGCGTTCACTTGCTGCCACTGCTTCACTTGACTAGCCGCACCAAATTTTAGGTAAAAGCCATAGCTTAAGATAACGACCAATAAAATCGAGGGGATCAAAACAACCATCGGTGACACATATGATGAATTTCGTTGCACCGATTGCGCAGGAATATCATCCAATAGTGACTGTTTCAGATCAGCAATCAGCTCTTGTTCGCTGTCGACCAACCCTTCTTGTGTCTCTTCGTGTAATTCTGCAAGGCGGTTTTTAAAGATCGCTTTGTTCAATTCATCACGCACTGCTGCATCGTCGTTCGCTCTGTTCTTGAAGATAGGCAGTGCAATGAAGACACAACCAAAGAAGGTCAGAATGAGGGTAGATAACCAAAAAAATGTCATTATTGTTTGTCTCCATGCTTCTCATCATCAACCGTGTCTTCGGCGAGCAACTGATTTAATCGCTCCTCCTTTTCTGCATCCCAAGCTTCACCATCTTGGGTGGTTGATGCTTTACGACGTTTGCTGCGTAACACAATAAAACCAAACCCTAGAAACACCACACTCAAAGGACCTAGCCATAAGATGGAAGTCGCCAAAGTCAACGGTGGATTGTAAGTCACAAAATTGCCGTAACGTGCAATCATGTACTCAACAATCTCTTGTTCGGACTTACCTTGCTTGGTCATTTCATAGACTTTATTACGTAAGTCCTGTGCTAATGCAGCATTTGAGTCGGCAATAGTATTGTTTTGACACTTTGGACAACGCAGTGTATTGCTCAACTCTTTAAATTGCTGCTCTTGCTGTGGATTGTCAAACTCGTACACTTCAATTGAAGATTGAACAGAAAATACCAAAACAAAGCTAGCAATGATCGATAATATAAAACGCTTCATTACTTCACTTCCTCTAGAAGTTTCTGATACATAGGTTGCAAAGTTGTCTGCCAATTGGTTGGATTAACATCCCCCACATGGCGGTAACGAATAACGCCGTTGGCATCAATGAGAAAGATTTCCGGCGCACCGTAAACGCCGAGATCTAAGCCTAACATACCATTACCATCGAACAGGCTGATCAAGTAAGGATTACCTAGCTCATTTAACCATTGAACCGCTTTATCTCGTTGATCTTTATAATTTAAGCCTATGATTTTTACACCATCACCCGCCAACCGATTGAGATATTGATGTTCGGCATAGCAGGTCGGGCACCAAGTTGCCCAAACATTGAGCAGTAAAGGCTCACCTTTAAATACCGCTTGGTCGTACAGTTTTCCGGGTTCAGCTAAATCTTCCAAACGGAACTCAGGAACAGGTTTACCGATAAGAACCGATTCCAATTTAGTGGGATCGTCACCCTCAGTATTTTTGACTAACTGAGTAGTAAACACGAGGGCAAGCCCAAGAAAAGCAACCAATGGAATAAATAGAATTTTCTTGTTCATCTACGCCTCCTGCTGGGAACTTTTTCTAAAACGATAGCGTTTATCGCTGATGGCTATAGCACCACCTAATGACATCAATAAAGCACCAGCCCAAATCCAACGTACAAACGGCTTGTAATAAATTTTAATTGCCCATGAATGACCATCTTCTAATCGCTCACCCATCGCAATGTACAAATCACGGGTGATACCTCGATCGATAGCCGCTTCAGTCATCATTGACTTAGCAGTACGATAAAAACGTTTTTCCGCATGAAGCGTATTGACGTATTGCCCTTGTTGAGTAATTTCAAAATCGGCAATATAACCATCGTAGTTCGGGCCATCTTTATCTCTTAACCCTTTAAAATAAAAATCATATTGCTGAATTTGAAAAGACTCGCCAGGTGCAAGACGAACATCACGCTCGATACTGTAGTTTTGCACCATAGCAATACCGATCACAGTAACGGCTAAGCCTATATGGCCCAACATCATAGCCCAGTGGCTGCGCTGTAATTTCGTTACGCCCGTCATAAAACTATGCCGATGGGTGGCTCGTTGATATAACTCAACAAGGTGCAATAAAATTATCCAAAACGCCATGACCCAGCCGATAAATGCCATAAAACTAAAGCGTTCAGCTAACAGGTACACCATAACCGCTGAAAGAATCAACGCCATCAGGCCACAGACAAACATAGGTTTCAATAAGTTGGAAAAGTTATCGCGCTTCCAACGGATCAGCGGGCCAATCCCCAATAAAAATGCAAAAGGTACCATCAGCCATGCAAAGAGCATGTTAAAGAAAGGCGCACCTATTGATACTGACCCAAGACCAATTTGTTTGTGAACTAAAGGCAGCAAGGTTCCAACCAACACAACCACTAGTGCAGCGATTAATAAGATGTTGTTGGAGAGCAGAGCATTTTCACGTGAGATCAGCTCGGCATTGCCTCGAACTCGCACGGACGCACCTTTTACCGCAAACAATAACAATGAACCACCGATGACAAACACCAAAAAACCAAGGATAAAAAGACCACGCGCCGGATCAGATGCAAATGCGTGCACCGAAACCAAAATACCTGATCGCACTAAGAATGTACCCAGTAAACTGAGTGAAAATGCTGAAATTGCCAGCAACACTGTCCAAGCTTTGAATGTGCCACGTTTTTCTGTCACGGCAAGTGAGTGCATCAATGCCGTTCCTGCCAGCCATGGCATAAACGACGCGTTTTCTACTGGATCCCAGAACCACCAGCCACCCCAGCCAAGTTCGTAGTAAGCCCACCACGAACCTAGCGCGATACCTAATGTTAGAAATAACCACGCCGCGGTTGTCCAAGGACGAGACCAACGGGCCCATGCAGTATCCAAACGACCAGTCATCAAAGAGGCTATCGAAAATGAGAAGGCCACAGAAAAACCGACATATCCCATGTATAACATCGGTGGGTGAATGATTAGTCCTGGATCTTGTAACAGCGGGTTTAAATCGCGGCCATCAACCGGAAAATAGGGTAAGGTGCGCAAAAATGGATTCGAAGTGACAATCACAAACAACAAAAATCCAACACTGATCAGCCCCATTACAGATAAGACTCGCGCTACCGATTTTTGAGGCATTCCGCGACTAAATGCAGCAACGGCAACTGTCCATAGCGCTTGGATTAAAACCCATAATAATAGCGAACCTTCATGTGCACCCCATACCGCTGTTAATCGGTAGTACCAAGGCAGTTGTGTATTCGAATTACTCGCCACGTATTGCACTGTAAAATCATTGACATAAAATGCCCACAACAAAATACAAAATGAAACAAGCAGTAATAAAAACATTCCCCACGCCAACGGTCGTGCAGTATTCATTAGCATGGTGTTATTTTTTGAAGCACCAATAAGCGGAAGTGAACTCAGTAAGATAGCAAGCCCAAGCGATACAATAAGAGCAAAATGTCCAATTTCAACGATCATTTATTACTTCCTTGTTTCTGCTCTGAGCTATAAATTAAAGGCTCATGCGTTTTCTTCATCGCTTCAGCAATTTCCGGTGGCATATAGTTTTCATCGTGCTTGGCTAGCACTTCAAACGCTTCCACTGTGGTGGCATCTTTCAATACACCTTGCGCAACAATCCCCTGACCTTCTCTAAACAAGTCGGGTAAAATGCCTTCATACTCAACCGTTACATTTGGACCAACATCGTGGAGCTGAAATGTTATCTTTAGCGAACTAGGATCCCTTTTCACAGACCCAACCACCACCATGCCACCAATGCGTAGTCTTTGACCCACTTTTGGTTTTGTCCCATCGGGTTTACCGTGTACAAGCTCGGTCGGTGTATAGAAAAGGTCCATATTTTGACTCAGTGCGTACAGCATCAGACTTATGGTGGCACCAACCCCAATAATCAGCGCCAAAATAATGGTGAGTCTTTTTTTACGTCTTGGGGTCATAAGGTGTTCTCCATATGTTTTGCTGCATCAATTCTGGCTTGGCGTTCAACCTTTGCTTGCACATCTTGCAACAAGGCTTTACCACGTCTGATGCTGAGCATCAGTAAAATAAACATGGATAAAAAGGTAATGCCAAATGCACTCCATACATAGGCGGAGTAACCGCCCATCGCCAAGAAATCACTCAAAGAGTCAAAATGCATGATCAGTTACCTTTCTGTGTTTGAAGGGTTGCCAATTCGATAACCCAAGGGCGATGGCTCTCTTTACTGATAATTTCATTGCGTAAGCGGACCATAGTGACCGCAGCAAAAAAGAAAGCAAAACCAAAAATATTGAGCAGCAGTGGCCACAACATGTCACTGGATATGGAAGGCTTTTCAAATTTAGTAATCGTGGCACCTTGATGCAGGGTATTCCACCACTCAACGGAGAAATGAATGATAGGTAGATTGATCACACCAACAATGGCCAGTAGACCTGCGGCTTTTGCAGCCGTGTTTTGATCATCAAAGGCATGGTAAAGCCCAATCACTCCCAAATAGAGGAACAGTAGAATCAGCTCAGAGGTCAGACGAGAATCCCATACCCACCAAGTTCCCCACATCGGTTTGCCCCAAATGGCCCCAGTAATTAATGCAATAAACGTAAACACCGCACCGATGGGCGCCATTGCAGCAGCGGCCATGTTCGACAGTTTAAGTTGCCAAACTAGACCAATGAAAGCCGCAATCGCCATCGACATATAAATGCCCATTGACCAAATGGCGGAAGGGACATGAATGTAAATGATTCTGAAGCTGTCGCCTTGTTGATAGTCTGCCGGAGCATAAGCTAAGCCAAGAATATTACCGACCACCAAGCATAATATAGCGAGCCCTGCAAACCAAGGCAGCAACTTTCCACATAGCCGATAGGCGGATTCAGGCTTTGCATAGGGATGGAGCCATTTCCACATTGTATTGTCTCACTCTTACTTCATTGCTTCTTAGCATGTCTCTGCTCAGTTTATTGTGTTGTTAATATGCAACGCTCAAATGCATTGCTGAAAATATCGTTCGTACTTAATTTAGTTAACGCTGACTCTCAATGCTGCGCTAATAGCAAACGGGGTTAAGGTCATCGCTCCCATAAACATCGCCCCCAACATAGCCAATTGACCGTTGTAGAGCATACCAAGTGATGCCGCATCAATGGCTGATGTGGCGAAAATTAAAATCGGGATATATAAGGGTAAAACTAGCAGGCTCAATAGTACGCCACCTTTTTGCAACCCTACGGTCAATGCAACACCAATAGCGCCGATAAAACTCAACGTTGGCGTGCCAATGAACAAAGTCAATACAACCGCAAGCCACGTATTAAAATCTAATGACAATAATACGGCTAGCAATGGGCTAATTAAAATTAAAGGCAGTCCAGTCAATAACCAATGAGCCACGACTTTGGAAATAACAACGATGGGTAATGGAACAGGGATCAGCATCATTTGTTCAAGCGACCCGTCTTGAAAATCATCACGAAACAGACGCTCAAGTGATAGTAGCGCTGATAATAGCGCTGCGACCCAAACAATACCTGCGGCGATACGGGCTAGCAAAGCAGGTTCAGGGCCAATACTCAACGGAAATAGCGTAATCACTATGATAAAAAACCACAATGGATTAAAAATGTCCGCTTGGCGACGAAAGGCGATCAATAATTCACGACGGATGATCATCCCCATGATCACAATCATGATTCATACCCTAATTTAATTTTTCGTAATTGCGGATAGTCAGAAAACATATCTTGGTGCGTGGTCAACACAACAATACCACCTTGTTGTGCATGTCCTAGAAATAAGGCTTCCAATACTTTGACACCTTGCTTATCAATCGCAGTTAACGGTTCATCTAAAATCCACAACTTTTGCTGACTGAGCCATAAACGGGCCAGTGCAACTCGGCGCTGTTGTCCGGCAGAAAGTTGGCCTACAGCTACGTCTTCTCGGCCAGCTAAACCCACTTGAGCCAAGGCTTGATGTATCGCTTGAGAAAATGATCCCGAGTTATGTACTGATTGATAAAAATGAAGATTCTCAAATGCCGTCAAATCACGCTTAACTCCTGTTTGATGACCAAGAAACAGTAAATCTTGATGGTAATCATCACGGTTAGACTCAATATTCACTCCATTCCACGAAATAGAGCCATCGTCTCTATCACCTAACCCGGCAATAATTCGTAATAAGGTTGTTTTACCTGTGCCGTTCCGTCCTTCAATCTGCACCAATTCACCAGCACGAATCACAAAGCTAAGTGCTTCAAACAGAACTCTTTCATCACGAATTGCGGTCAGGTTATTTACTTCAAGCATGTGCATCTAAATCGAGAAATTTGAGCCGCTATATTAGCACACCACACCTAAGACAAAACATAATAAGACTATTACCAGTCACGAAACTAGGTAAGAAACTGTTAATTTTTCATTGTTTTTTGTCTTATTTACTACTTTATAGTTACATTTAGCCACATTGAAAAATAGAGAGGGAAGCCATTGGCTTCCCTCTCTATTTTCGCTCTGTCGACTATTTTTGGGCAGGTCGCCGGCTTTGCACCCGCTCGCGACCTTCCGGATGACTGCTCAATGGCGGGATGCTTTCATGCCCTGAAATTTTCTTCTGCAAGGACATCATCAACTCAGCTTCAGCTTTAGGTAGCTCACACTCTTCAATAAGCTCATTGATGTCAGCACCGAGTTGGACCATTTTTGTCGCTCGGCTGTATAAACGCCCATCCGTATCAACATGTTCCAATTCAGTGATTCGCTCGTTTAAATGCTGGATGAGATCCTGCTGATCCGTCACTTTTTGGCCAAGACCAATAGCAACTGAGCGTATCTCTAACAGTTGCCTATTCGTCTTTTGCAACTCCTTATCTAACGATCGGGCTTGTTGTCTTTGGTGATCAATCTGTTGGGCAAGTCCCTGACGCACACGAAGTAACACCAGCAAAAAAAGCACAACAACAAAAACCGTGCTCCCTATAAGAATAACTGGAGCACTGAACAACATAGCTTCGCTCATTATAGGTGGTCCATCTCGTCCCACTCGTCTTCAGTTAGCAGTTTATTCAGGTCAACAAGGATCAATAGTTTGCCATCACGGTTGCTCACTCCTTGAATAAACTTAGCGCTCTCATCGGTACCAACACTTGGTGTAGTATCGATTTCAGAAGAACGCAGGTAAACCACTTCAGCAACGCTATCGACTAAAATACCAATCACTTGGCGCTCAGATTCAATCACAATGATGCGTGTATTATCCGTGATTTCACCTTGCATTAAGCCAAAACGAGATCGTGTATCAATGACGGTCACAACATTACCACGTAGGTTAATGATGCCAAGAACATAATCAGGAGCACCTGGTACCGGTGCAATTTCTGTATAGCGAAGCACTTCACGTACCTGCATTACATTAATTCCGTATGTTTCTTCTTCTAGTTGGAACGTCACCCACTGAAGCACTTCGTCGTTAGACTTGTCTTTTCTTACTTCTACTTCGTTAGTCTGAGACATACCTTTTCCTCTCTAAGTCGATTCCGACATCAATGTATTATTATTTCTCTAGTGCTTTTACATCAAGCCCTGCATTAAGCATAGCTATCAATGCTTCAACATGGATCAAAGCACACATTTTTTCTTTTACCATTCCAGCAAGCCACGGCCTTTTACCTGCTTTTTCTCGCCAGCGGACCTTCTCTGAGTTTAGCAATTCTGTACCCATAAGCTGAGTACTTGCTAACCCCCACATACTGTCACCAAGCATGACGATGTATTGATAGCCTTCTTTGTAGCTATCATCATGGAGCTTTTCTGCCATCACCCATTTTGCCGTATCGACGACATCTAGCTGATTATCTTTATTAGTTTGCAGCCCAAGGTACCAAGCAGGTCGACCGATTAAATGATTGAGCACTCCCATGCGATGGATACCCCCGAGCTCATCAAGCGGGACAGCAAATGTTACGCTGTTCACTTCAAAATAGAGTACTTGAAAATCTCGAGTTCTCGCCGTGCTTTGCCACATACCAATTTCGGAGTAGCCAGCTTGCGTTTGACGTGCGACTTCAACGGTTAATTGTTCAACAACTTCCACATCAACAGCAAATTCTTCAACAGTGTCTGCCGCAGTCAGAATTTCAACTTCAACTTCAGTTTCCAAAGTATCGGTGGGAATGTCCCACTCTTGGATCTCTTCAACAATTTCAGCCGCTGGTTGAGTTTTTAAAGCGATCTGAACGGTGTTTTGCTCCATGACCTCTTCCAGCTCTAACTCTGCGACTGGATTACTTGATTCTAACTGGCTTAATAAGCGCTGCACGTCATCTAAATTCGGCAGATCAAACTCAACCACTTCAGCATGATAATAGCTTTTTTCCGGAACAGATTGCACCGATGTCGAAAGCGCTAACTCAGGTTCAGCAAGGGACAATTCTTTTTGCTCTTCCGCTTTCAGCTCAAGTTCAATCGCTTCTTCATCTAATAACGCTGTAAAGTAGTCATCGAGTGCTTGTTCACTGGATAAAAATGGCCCACTACTCATCAATAGCTAGCCTCTCTAAATAAATCAGCAATTGTTTATAAGCAAAAACACCACGGCTACCTTCGGCAAAATGAGAAGCAGGTAAGCGCTTTAAACTCGCGTCACGGAACTTGGTATCTATAGGTACAGCAGAGCTCCACACTTGTTCTGGGTAATCTTTTTTAAGTTGATTCAGCGTTTGCAAAGAAGCCCGGGTTCGCTTGTCGTACATAGTCGGTACGATAGTCACTTTGAACGATCGACTACGAGATTTTTGCATGATGGCTAAGGTGCGAATCATCCTTTCGAGCCCTTTCATAGCCAGAAACTCAGTCTGTACTGGAATTAAGATACGATCGCTGGCGGCCAATGCATTAACCATCATTACCCCCAAGATTGGAGGACAGTCGATCAACACGTAGTCATAATTATGACGCAATGTAAGAAGCGCACGTTTCAAAATCAGCCCCATCCCACTGCGGTTGCCCATGACTCTATCTAAAGTGGCTAGAGACATATGGGCAGGGATGAGATCAATGCCTTCAACATCGGTTTTTAGGATAAGAGGGATAACACTCTGCTCTGTTAACTCACGTTGCTGAAATAGGTCAAACAGGCTGACAGGCACGCCATCAGAATCATAACCTAAGTATGTAGTAAGCGAGGCGTGAGGATCAGTATCAACCAACAGCACTCTTTTGCCTTGCTGACTTAGCAAACCGGCAAGCGTAATCGTTGTGGTTGTTTTACCCACTCCGCCTTTTTGGTTTGCAATACTCCATACGATCATTGAACTTCCTTTATGCGAGGCCAACTTCAACTAACATTCGTTCTGATATACGCTCTAACGGTAAATCTTCAGACGAGATACCCGCTTTGGCGACAGCTTGCGGCATACCATACACCACGCAGCTTTCTTCATCCTGAGCCCAAATGGTTGCCCCTGCAGCTTGTAACATTCGAGCCCCTTCAAGACCATCGGCTCCCATACCAGTCAATACCATTGACAGTACTTTATCGGCATAAATCTTTGCCGCAGAACCGAATGTTATATCGACACACGGTTTATAATTCATACGTTCACCACCATCGATAATGCGCAATTTAGCACTACCCGGGCGGCCCTCAATCATCATCTGTTTACCACCCGGAGCCAAATAAGCAACGCCTGGGCGCAGCGCATCACCATCCTCAGCTTCCTTCACTTCTATTTTACAAAGTGAATTTAGTCGACTTGCAAATGCTGCTGTAAAGGTGGCTGGCATGTGCTGAATGAGTACGATCGGATGTGGATAATTGGCAGGCAACTTCGTCAATATCTTTTGTAACGCAACCGGGCCACCTGTAGAGGTACCGATAGCGGTCAACTGATATTTTTTACCTGTAGCTTTAAAGCGAGCCAATGTGCCCATTGATTTCGGCGCAGGGGAGCTCGGCGTTGCAGCCGTGGTTCTGCTGGCAAACGGCGATGACGAGTTCGGTACAGGACGTGAAACCAAAGGTCTTCTCAGCATCCCTTTTTTTGACGCGATTTGAATAACCCGTTGCTGCAATAAAACAACAGCCTCATCGCGGTTACGGGCAATATCTTCAAATTTTTTCGGTAAAAAATCTAACGCTCCAGCATCTAAAGCATCTAGCGTTGCTTTGGCACCATCATGAGTCAGTGATGAGAACATCAAGATCGGGATCGGGTTCGCAGCCATGATTTCACGGACGGCAGTAATACCATCCATAACTGGCATCTCAATATCCATTGTGATGACATCAGGCTTTAAGATTCTCGCTTTTTCTACGGCTTCTTTACCGTTGGTTGCAACATCAATCACTTCTAGACGGGTGTCGGAGTTAATAATTTCACTCACACGCCGCCTAAAAAAGCTCGAATCATCAACGACTAATACTCTAATCGCCATGGGTATCCTTATATTGTGTGCTCATTTAAATGCGGGAAGCAGCAGCATACTGCTTAAGCAAATCTGGCACATCTAGTATTAGTGCAATATGTCCATCGCTGGTAATCGTCGCCCCAGCCATACCCGGTGTTCTTTGAAGAAGCTTATCTAGTGGTTTGATTACCACTTCTTCTTGGCCAATTAAGGTATCAACGACAAAACCAACTCGCTGGCTACCGATCTGAACAATAACAACATGTCCATGACCTTTACGCAGTTCTATTTTCCCCGCTTTAGGTGCGAGCCAATTCTGTAAGTAGAAAAGTGGAATCGATTTTTTACGTACTATGATAGTCAGTTGTCCATCAACGACGTTAGTCCGGCTAAGATCAAGGTGGAAGATTTCATTAACGCTCGCAAGCGGTAGAGCAAATGGATGCCCAGCGACACCGACCATCAAAGTAGGTAAGATAGCGAGTGTCAACGGCACTTTGATCGTAATCTTAGTCCCTTTGCCCATCTCAGAATCGATGTCAATTGAACCATTGAGTGTGTTGATGGCTGTTTTTACAACATCCATCCCAACACCACGGCCAGAAATGTCTGAAATCTGCTCTTTACTGGAGAATCCAGCCATAAAGATTAAGTTAAAACACTCTTTATTGGAGAGGCGTGACGCCGCATCTTCATCCATCATACCGCGTTTCACCGCAATGCTACGCAACTTATCTGGGTCCATACCGCCGCCATCATCGACGATAGCTAGCTCAATATGGTCACCTTCTTGCGAAGCTGAGAGTATGATTTTACCCGTGCTTGGTTTTCCAGATTTGCTGCGCACATCTGGCATTTCAATACCGTGATCAACTGAGTTACGCACTAAGTGAATCAATGGGTCTGCAAGCGCTTCGACCAAGTTTTTATCAAGGTCTGTTTCTTCGCCACGCGTTTCAAGCACGATGTCTTTTTTCAAGGTGCGTGCAAGGTCTCGAACCACGCGAGGAAAACGGCCGAACACTTTCTTAATCGGTTGCATACGCGTTTTCATGACAGCGCCTTGCAAATCCGCGGTAACCACATCAAGGTTAGCCACTGCTTTGGCCATCTCTTCGTCGTTACTATTAAGCCCCAGACTCAGCAAGCGGTTACGAACTAGCACCAATTCGCCAATCATGTTCATAATGATGTCGAGCGTTGATGTATCAACACGGACTGTTGTTTCTGGTTGAGTCTGCGCTTTTTTAGCAGCAGGTGCTGATACTTCTTTTTTCTCAGCCACAGCAACAGGAGCTTTCGCAGGAGAAGAGGCGGCTGGAGCTGTTACTTTCGGTTGAGGAGCTGGTACAGGTTTTGCAGCTTCAGTTTTTGGTTTGGCGGTTTCAGTTGGTTTTACAGGCTCCGCTGGCTTCACATTTTCAGAGGCAGGCCTGGTTGCCATTTCCAACTCTTCTGGCAGTGGGCCTTTTCCCGAACCATGCAGATCGTCAAGAAGCTTTTCAAACTCCTCGTCAGTCATCAAATCATCGCCACCACCAGCAGAAGCTTTAGGTGCCGCTGTTGATTTTGGTGGAGGAGTAGAAGACGTGGAGGCGGATTTTGCTGCAACCTCAGGAGCAGATTCGACTGTTGGAGCCTTACCTACGCCATGCAGATCATCAAGCAGCTTTTCAAATTCGTCATCCGTAATATCACCACTAGTAGCCGCTGATGCACTTGGGGCTTTAGGCGCTGGGGGCGGTGCGGCATTTTCAGAATGAACATTGGGCGCAGTGCCTTTACCATGTAATTCGTCTAACAGTTTTTCAAATTCATCTTGCGTGATTTCATCGATAGAATTTGAATCTATCGCTTGTGATACTGTTGGTTGAGCAACTTCAGGCTCAGGCGCTTCGATAACCTCCTCTTCCTCAACTTCAGCAATAACAGGCTCCACTTCGTCAATTTCATCTTCAGAAGCAGGGCGACACAATTTATGAAGTTCATCGAGGAGAGCGGGATCTGCTGGCTCTAAAGGTTCTTGATCTTGAACAGCGCGAAACTGTGCATTAACGGTGTCTAAAGCTCGTAACATCGTATCCATTAAGCTTGATGTTACGCTTCTTTGACCATTGCGTAAGATATCAAATACGTTCTCGGCACCGTGGCACGTCTCAACCAGCTCGGTGAGGGCAAGAAAACCGGCCCCACCTTTAACGGTATGGAAACCGCGGAAAATCGCATTTAATAACTCCCTGTCTTCGGGGTTGTTCTCAAGTTCAACCAATTGCTCTGAGAGCAATTCGAGAATTTCACCTGCTTCAACCAAAAAGTCCTGAAGAATGTCGTCGTCTAATTCATAGCTCATACGTTACCCCTAAAAACCAAGACTCGATAATAAATCATCGACTTCGTCTTGAGATGAAACCGCATCGGCTCTTTCATGAGGGTTCAAAATAGGACCTTCAGGTTCGATAGATGGGTTCTTCTTGTCTGTTTTTTGTTCTATTTGGTTATCCCAAAAGGCAGTGAGAATCTCAACTAGGCGTTTCTCAACTTCATTAACCAGCGTAATAACACGTCGAATTATTTGGCCAGTAAGATCTTGAAAGTCTTGAGCCATCAATATCTCAGTTAGCTGACCTCGTAATTCGCTGCTGTTTCCCTCAACTTGCGATAGCAGGTCATCAATGCGGTGGCAAAGTGCTTTAAACTCGATAAGATCAATTCGCCCATGCATTAACTCATTCCATTGTGGACGCACTTTTAACAAACCTTCGTGAAGGCTGTCAGCGATCGGCATACACCGATCTACCGCATCCATTGTCTTATTCGCAGCTACTTCGGTTTTATCAATCACGTATTGTAGGCGATCCCTTGCATCTGGAATTTCGTCATTTGCAATCTCAGCCATTCGTTCATCAAGGTTGAACTGCTTGAGTGATTCGTGCAGCTCCCTTGTCAAAGTGCCTATTTCTTGCAGCATCGGATTGCTTGCTTTGTCATAGGTCTCTTTCAAGAGCAGATTCGCCTGCTCTTGCTGTCCATTTTCCAGTAGCTGAACGAGTTCTTTTGCTTGTTCTAATGAAATCATCGATTAGCCTTTTCGCGCATAAATGAATAGAGCACCTTTTGCCTGTGACCGCACGCTTTATAAACGCTCGAAAATTTTATCCAGTTTCTCTTTAAGCGTAGCAGCCGTAAATGGTTTTACGATATAGCCATTTACACCGGCTTGGGCGGCTTCGATGATTTGTTCGCGTTTTGCTTCTGCGGTGATCATCAGAACAGGGAGATGCTTAAGTTCTGCGTCTGCTCGGATATTTTTCAGCAAATCGATACCTTGCATGCCCGGCATATTCCAGTCTGTAACTACAAACTCAAAATCACCTTTCTTTAGCATAGGCAACGCTGTCAGGCCATCATCTGCTTCTTGGGTATTATTGAAGCCCAAATCACGAAGTAGATTCTTAACAATACGGCGCATTGTTGAAAAGTCGTCAACAATAAGGATCTTCATGTTTTTATTCAAAATTGCCTCCACTGAGCTCGAAATCAGTGATATTAGTCATTTTGCGTCCAAGAACTTAACTTTGTTCTTAGTCGCTGCATAGATTGGCTCAGTATCTGGCTAACGCGGGATTCGCTAACGCCTAAAACCTCACCAATTTCTTTTAAGTTTAACTCTTCATCATAATAGAGCGAAAGTACCAAAGCTTCACGTTCTGGAAGTGATTTTATTGATTCAACCAATGCTTTACGAAACGATTCATCGGCTACTCCCTTAAATGGCGAGTTGTCTTCATCGTCATCCAAAGGAGAAATTGCATCATCAGAAATACCTAAATCTTCGATTCCGACAATCCGTGAGCAATTAATGTCAGTTAATACAGTATGGTACTGATCGAGCGACATGCCTAAATACTTCGCAACTTCTGTATCAGTTGGGTTTCGGTTTAGCTCACCTTCTAGAACTGAAATTGCATGGGTTATCTCTCGGTTGTGTTTATGAACCGAGCGTGGAACCCAATCACCACGCCGAATATCGTCGAGCATAGCTCCACGAATTCGAATTCCTGCATAGGTTTCAAAGCTTGCACCTTTACTCCCATCATAATTTTTTTGTGCTTCAAGTAGGCCTATCATTCCTGCTTGTATTAAATCTTCGACCAATACGTTTGGTGGCAGGCGACCTGCTAAATGGTGTGCAATACGCTTAACCAATACAGAGTATTTTTCTAAAAATGCTTGTTGGCTCTTTAGGTTTCCGTGTTGGTCATAAGTAAGCGCTTTATTCACCGAATGGTTCCCCTACACTTTCTGTTCTATTTAGCAAACGCTCGACAAAAAATTCCAAATGGCCAGTCGGCGTTCTTGGAATTGGCCACGTTAACGCTTTGCTTGCTAACGAGCTAATTGCCAATGCCGCAGGTGACCGCGGGAACGCATCGACCACTATTTTTTGTTTTTTTACTGCTTGGCGCACTTTATCATCCAAAGGTATGCAAGCAACAAGTTCAAGGCTCACATTTAGGAATCTTTCTGTCACTAATGTTAATTTAGCAAATAATTCCCGTCCTTCACGATAACTTCTCACCATATTGGCCACAATTTTAAAACGTTGCACTTGGTGTTCACGACTTAACAGTTTGATCAAGGCGTAGGCATCAGTGATGGACGTCGGTTCATCACATACCACGATCACTACATCTTGTGCGGCGCGGCAGAAGCTCACGACCATATCAGAAATACCCGCCGCCGTATCGATGAGCAGAATATCCATCTCATCTTCTAAACTGCCAAAGGCGCGTATTAAACCAACATGTTGGGCGTGTGACAACTCTGTCATTGACTGTGTACCCGAAGTCGCTGGGATTATGCGTATCCCAAAAGGCCCTTCGACGATGGCATCCTTGAGTTCACACTCGCCAGCCAGTACATGCCCTAAGTTTCGCTTCGGGCGTATGCCAAGCATAACATCCACGTTAGCCAAACCTAAATCTGCATCCAACACCATGACTTTTTTACCTTGGCGAGCCATGCAGATCGCCATGCCGAGTGTCACGTGAGATTTACCCACGCCACCTTTGCCACCCGTCACAGAAATGACTTTGGTCAGTGACGGTTGAGTTAAGCGGCGTAAACCGCTCGCTTGGTCATATATCATATTATTCGCCATATTTGTCCGCCGTCTAGAATCTCTCGGAGTCGCTGCTCCAATAGTGAGGTTCATTCTCTGTCGACTTCTCTAGCAATTCGTTTGCCTTTGCAACCATGTACTTTGGCTGGGCAATCACAATATCTTCTGGTACACGCTGGCCATTCGCAATGTAAGCAACCGGCAGTGCGTTTTGAACCACGACACTCACAAATTCCCCTAAGCTCAATGACTCATCAAGCTTAGTCATAATGCACCCTGAAAGAGGGATCCTTCTAAAGTGCTCGATTGTTTCTTGCAATACTTTTCTTTGTGCCGTTGCAGGCAGTACAAGGTAGCTGTGGATGACTTCGCCACTCTCTTGCATCAGGGTATCAAGCTGCTCTGATAACCGAACATCACGCTGCCCCATCCCTGCGGTATCGACTAAAATTAAACGCCGATTTCTTAGCTGATATATTACATCGGCTAACTCACTGGAATCTTTAGCAACTCTTACTGGACAACCCATAATTCGGCCATAAATAGAGAGCTGTTCATGAGCACCGATACGGTAGGTATCGGTGGTGACAAGAGCGACGTTATCAGCGCCATACTCCATAGCGGCGCGAGCGGCCAATTTAGCAATGGTGGTGGTTTTACCAACCCCTGTTGGACCTAATAGCGCAACGACACCACCACGTTTCAGAATGTCTTGTTTGGAAACAGGGACTTGATCGGCAACTAAGCCAAGCAGTGCCTTCCAAGCTTTAGTCGGAGCCGTATCTTCTGGAATATAGCACGCGAGCTGGTCAGCCAATTCTAACGAAACGCCCATACGTTCAAGCCTTTTAATAAGCATGGCACGCAAAGGCTCTCTGCGTTCAACTTCTTGCCACATCAATCCTGAAACTTGATGCTCTAGCAGTTGTCGTATTGAGGTCATCTCTTCGCGCATGTTTTCTAGCTCAGGGTTCGAAACACTCGCCTCTTGTACCGGATGACGATCATAGCGTGATGGATCTAGCTTGGGCGTTTGACGCGTGGAGGCCCTTCTATCATCAGCAATTAATTTTGCTAATGGGGAATCGGCTCGTAACTCTACGCCACTGCGTCCTGAGTTGGTATTGGATGAGCTTGATTGACGTTGCAATAACGCAGAGAGCGAATCTTCATTTTCGGCGTGGTAATCTGAATCTGAGCCGCTAGGCGTGCTGTACTGCTTTAGCATATTCGCGAATCGTTTGGTCATTGAACGTCCGGCATCTGCGCTATTTTGCAGACTGACACGATCGTCATCCAACTCGCGAGAGGATTTGTTCACAGACGGCGTGACTTGGGTGTAACCTTGCTGTTTAGGCTGCGAATTATAGCGCTTGGCGCTGTTTTGCTGAGTAGGTTGTTCACCATCCACTGCAGCAACGATCTCAACACCACCCGCGACTTTTTTATTCGACATGATCACCGCTTCCGCACCAAGCTCTTCTTTCACTTGCAGCAGTGCAGTTCGCATATCTTTGGCAAAAAATCGTTTTATTTTCAAAGCAGATATCCGTGTTTAAATGGCTAAAGCCCGATTAAGTGACAACAGTTTCGTTAGTTACCAACGGCTTGAACAATCCGAATTTGTTTCTCGTCAGGTATTTCTTGATAAGAGAGCACACGCAAATTAGGTATCGTGTTTTTCACAAACTTCGCCAAAGTTGAACGAAGCACGCCAGACGTGAGTAACACGGCAGGCTCACCTTTCAATTCTTGCTCTTGCGTTGCATGGCTCAGCGCCGCTTGTAAACGCTCTGCTAAGCCAGGTTCAATACCTGCCGATTCTCCTCCTGACGCCTGCATGGTTTGATGCAATATTTGTTCCAGTTCAGGAATTAGCGTTATCACTGGCAGTTCAGGCTCTATACCATTGATTTCCTGAACGATTAAACGTTTCAATGAAATTCGAACAGCCGCCGTTAGGATGTCAGGTTCTTGACTCCGCCCAGAATACTCCGCCAAGGTTTGTATTATGGTTCGAATATCTCGGATCGGAATCGCTTCATTGAGTAGGTTTTGCAGTACCTTAACGACAGTACCCAACGGCAGTTGATCTGGGACGAAGTTTTCAACCAACCTTGGCGCTGATCGACCCAGCATTTCAATTAAGTTTTGCACCTCTTCATGACCAATCAGTTGTGAGGCGTTATTAGTGAGAAGCTGACTCAAATGAGTGGCGAGTACAGTCGATGAGTCTACGACTGTGTAACCCAGAGCTTGTGCATGCTCGCGCTGCTCTTCACGAATCCAAACCGCTTCAAGACCGAATGCAGGATCAAGTGTGCGTTCACCGTCAATAACGCCATAAACTTGACCAGGGTTAATCGCCAGTTCTTGATCTGGGCGGATCTCCGCTTCACCAACAGCAACCCCCATTAGGGTAATGCGATAACTATTGGGCGTTAATTCTAAATTGTCGCGAATATGCACTGCGGGGATGAGAAAACCAAAGTCTTGCGAAAGTTTTTTCCGAACACCTTTTACGCGTTCGAGCAGCTCTCCACCTTGATCTCGGTCCACCAGCGGTATCAATCGATAGCCCACTTCCAAGCCAATCACATCGACGGGTTGAACATCATCCCAAGATAGCTCTTTTTGAGTAGGTGTATCGTTGTCCACTTTTGCTGGCAGTTTCTTTTCATCGGCGGTTTTTTTCTGTTTGCGTATCATCCAATACGCGCAACCACCCGCTAATGCGGCTAGCAGTAAAAAAGCAAAGTGAGGCATGCCAGGTACAATACCCATGATGCCGAGAATACAAGCGGTGATCATTAGAGCTTTAGGGTTATCAAACAGTTGGAAGACAACTTGTTCTCCCATATCTTCATCGATATTTTGACGGGTGACCATCATCGCAGCACCAATCGACAGTAGCAATGAGGGGATCTGAGCCACTAAACCATCACCAATGGTCAGCAGTGTGTAGATTTGGATCGCTTCTTTAAACCCCAACCCATGCTGCGCCATTCCAATCGATAAGCCGCCAATGATGTTGATGAATAAGATTAAGATCCCGGCAATCGCATCCCCTTTGACAAATTTTGATGCACCGTCCATTGAACCGTAGAAATCCGCTTCTTTGGTTACTTCAAAACGTCTTAATCGCGCTTGATCTTGGTCGATTAATCCCGCATTCAAATCTGCATCTATCGCCATTTGCTTACCCGGTAACGCATCCAAAGTAAAACGAGCACTCACCTCAGAAATACGCCCTGCACCTTTGGTTACGACCATAAAGTTGATGATCATTAAGATCAAAAACACCACTAAACCAACGGCGTAATTACCACCAATCACCACACTACCAAATGCTTCAATGACGTTACCAGCGGCGCCGGGGCCTTCATGACCATACAATAAAACCACACGGGTTGAAGCGACGTTCAAGGCTAGTCGAAGTAAGGTTGCAATAAGCAAAACAGTAGGAAATGCAGCAAAATCAAGCGGTCTACGGGTATAGACTGTGACCAGCAATACCACCATCGCTAAAGCAATGTTAAAGGTGAAAAACAGATCTAATAGGAAGGCTGGGATCGGTAAAACGACCATAGCCAGCGTGGCTAATACCATAACCGGCGCACCGATTGCTGGTATACTTCGCTGCGGTATTGATGGCAATTTATCTGCAAATGGGAGAGTAAATTTCATAGGTTAGCAAGCAATCTGTTGATAAATGTCTATAAATGCGACCATGCGTTAACTCAGCGATGCAATTTTTAGTCCAGCAAAACAGTCAAAATAATGGCTACATTGGCAAAGGCAATAACCCTTTACTTAACGTAGCCTAGTAATTCAAATTACGTGAACTTCTTTTACTTTGAATGGTGGTTTAAGGATTAATACTCCAGATCTGCACTCCTTTACGCAACTCTCTATCGTATTCGATACCAATCAAACCTGAGGTGGGGAACATTGGAGGTACTAAATCGGTAACAAATTCAGCCGCAAGATAGCCAACTAACGGTAAATGAGACACCAGCAGCACTGATTCGATTTGTTCTACATCGGCCAAGGCAGAGACATACTCAAATACCACTTCCGCTTTCCCATAAGGTGTGATGTCATCACAGGTCACAACATCATCGGCATTAAAATAAGAGGCTATAGCAGCCCAAGTTTGCTGCGCCCGTAAGTAAGGGCTTACCAATACTTTATCTACATGGCGAAGATCTTGCTTTTCACAAGCACGAGCCACAGCAACAGACTCACGAAGACCTCTTTCGGTTAAGGCCCTTTGTGCATCACTCGCTGCATAATGTTCAGCTTCTCCGTGACGCATAATAAAAATCTTCATTACTCATTCCTAGTGGTTATTATCTATGCCGTCTAGGCGGCTTTATTCTCGATTATATCAGGCAACCAAGCAAAGACTTCGACACTGTTAACAGTCTATTAAAAAGTCTCCTGAAGGACTAAAATGGCACTTTGCTCATAAAATCATTGCTTGAAATTTGCACCTAACCGTTTCAACGCCATAATTAAAAAAGCCTTTTCTGTGGAGAGTCACTGTGCATTTAAGCCCTAACGACACCAACCAATACCGCTACATTACGTTAAGTAATGGTCTGAGAACATTACTTATTCAAGCGGATGATGCACAAAAGTCAGCCGCTGCTTTAGCGATTAATGTAGGGCATTTCGATAACCCTGAAGACAGAGAAGGTCTTGCCCACTATCTGGAACACATGCTGTTTTTAGGCACCGAAAAGTATCCGAAAATTGGTGAGTTTCAAAGTTTTATTAATCAACATGGTGGCAGCAATAACGCATGGACTGGTACAGAGCACACCTGTTTTTTCTTTGATGTAAGCCCAAATCATTTTGAAAAAGCCTTGGATCGATTCAGCCAATTCTTTTGTGCCCCCCTATTTAATCAAGAAGCTCTGGATAAAGAACGCCAAGCGGTGGATTCTGAATTTAAACTCAAACAGAATGATGATTCGAGAAGGCTCTATCAGGTTCAAAAAGAAACCATCAATCCGCAACACCCGTTTGCTAAATTTTCAGTGGGTAATTTAGAAACGTTGTGTGATAGAAATGGTCTCTCTATCCGCGAAGAAATTGTCCGTTTTCACCATGAAAACTACTCAGCTGATTTGATGACGCTCTCGCTAGCAGGCCCACAGACACTTGATGAGTTAGAGCAGTGGGCAAGAGATGAATTTTCCTCCATCCCAAATAAACAGCTCGGCCCGAAAAAAATCGAGGTGCCTTTTGTTTTAGACGCGCACCGCGGCGTCTTGATTCAAATCGAGCCACGAAAAGAGATCCGCAAACTAACTTTAAGCTTACCAGCCCCAAGCATGGATGACTTTTATCATGTCAAACCTCTCTCTTATTTCGCCCATCTCATCGGTTACGAAGGTGAAGGCAGTTTAATGTTGGCATTAAAAGAGAAAGGTTGGATCACGTCCTTATCGGCTGGAGGCGGCGCAAGTGGCAGCAATTATCGAGAGTTTTCGATAAGTTTTAGCCTGACACATGAAGGCGTAAAACACGTCGACAACATCATCCAGTCACTCTTTACTCAGATTAAATTAATCGCAGAGCAGGGCCTGAACGAATGGCGTTACCTTGAGAAAAGAGCGGTGCTTGAATCGGCTTTTCGCTTTCAAGAAACGACAAGGCCATTAGACATGGTCAGCCATTTAGTGGTTAATATGCAGCACTATCAACCGCAAGACACCATCTATGGCGATTATATGATGGCGGGCTACAACGAATCGCTACTTAAGCAAGCACTTCATTATTTGACTCCTGCAAATCTACGCGCCACGTTAATTGCTAAAGATGGGTATTACGATAAGAAAGCGAAATGGTATTTTACACCCTATTCAATTACTCGATTATCGGCGTCACAACTTGCAACATTCGCAACCCCTTGCGACATTGAAACAAACTTACCACCACTCAATCCTTTTATCTGTTACGACTTAGACCCAAAACCGTTAGAGCCTTCAACGTCTTTACACCCGGAAATCATTGAAGAGTTACCAGGCTTTCGTTTATGGCATCGACAAGACCATGAATTTAGAGTGCCTAAAGGGGTAATTTACATCGCGATTGATAGCCCGAACTCGGTAGCCACTGCTCGAAATATTGTTAAAACCCGTCTCTGTGTGGAAATGTTTTTAGACTCGCTGGCCACGGAAACTTACCAAGCAGAAATTGCTGGGATGAGTTACAACATGTACGCGCATCAGGGCGGCGTTACTCTGATGCTTTCTGGTTTTAGCGAAAAGCAACCACAGTTAATGGAGATGATTCTCGCACGCTTTGCTAAACGTGATTTTAGCCTAAAACGCTTTAACACCATCAAGCAACAACTGCTTCGTAACTGGCAAAACACCACTAAAGATCGTCCAATTTCGCAGCTTTTCAATGCAATGACGGGTATTTTACAACCCAACAACCCTCCTTATGAAACGCTACTTGATGCCTTAAAACAGATAGAAGTCGATGAGCTCAGTGATTTCGTTGAACAAATATTAGCGCAACTTCATGTTGAGATGTTTGTCTATGGCGACTGGTTAAGAAGTGATGCACAAGCGATGGCAGATACGCTTAAAAACGCATTACGAGTCAAAGATCAACAGTACGAGGAATCATTAAGACCACTCGTCATGCTCGGAGAGAGTGGGACTTTTCAAAAAGAGGTTCACTGCGATCAAGAAGATTCTGCTGTGGTGGTCTATTATCAGTGCAATGATGCCACACCCCGCAGCATCGCCTTATATTCATTAGCTAATCACTTGATGTCCGCTACATTTTTTCATGAAATTCGCACTAAGCAGCAACTTGGTTATATGGTCGGAACGGGCAACATGCCATTAAACCTTCACCCAGGCATCGTACTCTATGTCCAGTCACCGAATGCTGCCCCTTATGAGCTGATTAGCGCTGTAGATGAATTTTTAAATGCTTTTTACATGGTGCTGCTGGAGCTCAACGAATACCAGTGGCACAGCAGTAAACGCGGTTTATGGAATCAAATTTCAACCCCCGACCCCACCCTTCGCAGCCGTGCGCAAAGACTTTGGGTTGCTATCGGCAATAAAGATGCCGGCTTTGATCAAAGAGAGCAGGTTTTGAGTGAACTGAAATCACTCAGCCGCAGTGATATGATTCGCTTTGTGGTCAATGAGCTAAAACCAAGGACCGCCAATCGACTGATCATGCACAGCCAAGGAAACGCACATCAAACGGTTCAGAAACTCAGTTTAGGGCAAGAAATTGGCTCAATTGAAGCGTTCCAGCTTCGGCCTAAAAGCTATAACTTAGGATAACAGTACTTCATCGCCATCAGAGCAATTTATCTTTGCTCTGATTTTACGATCTCTTTTAAAGAGTGGGGATGCAGTTTAATACACACGCCTTGCCACTTAAATGCAACCTTCGGGTTATGTAATCGCTCTCCTTCCCCTTTTGGACTGGACAATTTAACTTGAACACCTTGAGTGTCTAATGTTGTCCAGCATTCTTTTAATCGTGGGTAAATCGACAGTATATCCTGCAAATAGGCTTGCGCGGTTTGTGCCTCAGATGGCACCACAAATTCCACATGCTCCCAGCTCTGCTCTGGGTAAATTTTTCCCTCGGCAGGGTAAGGCAATTCCAAACATTCTATTGACCAACCATAAGCCGATAGCGGCACCGCAAATTGAATCACAATGATAGGACGGCCATTTATCTGAGCACTCGATATTTCTCGTCCTTCCTCCAGCCATGCCGCATGTGCTAATGAAGCTAATTTACGATCATTAATGAGCAGTGCAATGTGGTCAGCTTGATTTGTGGATAAATTAATATGCAAAATTTTGGTTAATTCTTGAATTTTATGCATAAATTTGTCTAAATTCTGCTTAAGCTGTTCAGGATGAAGCGCTGCATTCTTCAATGGTTCAAGCATTTAAATGGTCCAAAATGATGATTATCGTGTAATAGTACCAACAACTCTTCGAAAAGTAGAAAATTTCCTAATTTAGTCCCTATAAGCGCCTCAATAAAATTGGTATTATGTGCGCCAAATGATGAACAAAATTAAGATATGTATTGGCACTAAATGGTGAATAAAATGCATACCTTTGCAATTCCAAGAATTAAAGGAAACGCGTGTGAATATCCAAGCACTGATTAATGACAAAGTATCTCAGGCTCTTGAAGCCGCAGGCGCACCAGCTGGCAGTCCTGCTGCTGTTCGCCAATCGGCCAAAGCGCAATTTGGTGACTATCAAGCCAATGGCATTATGGGCGTAGCTAAGCAACTGGGTACCAACCCGCGAGAATTTGCTCAAAAAGTATTGGATGTTCTGGACCTCGATGGCATTGCGAGCAAAACGGAAATTGCAGGCCCAGGTTTTATCAACATTTTCCTCAGTGAAGCGTTTCTTGCTAAACAAGCGGATATCGCCCTAGCAGATGAGCACCTTGGCGTAACAAAAGAAGCGCAGAAGACGATCGTCGCAGACTACTCAGCGCCTAACGTTGCCAAAGAGATGCATGTAGGTCACTTACGCTCAACCATTATTGGTGACGCTGTTGTGCGTACCTTGGAATTTTTAGGCCATAAAGTGATCCGCGCCAACCACATCGGTGACTGGGGCACGCAATTTGGTATGTTGATAGCCAACCTTGAACGTGTGCAACAAGAATCTGGTAACGAAGTTTCAATGGAACTTTCCGATCTTGAAGCTTTCTATCGTGAGTCAAAAAAACTCTACGACGAAGATGAAGTGTTTGCCGCTAAAGCACGAAATTATGTGGTCAAACTACAAAGCGGTGACGAATTCTGCGCTCAAATGTGGAAAAAATTGGTGGATATCACCATGATTCAAAACCAACGTAACTATGATCGTTTGAATGTTTCGCTCACGCGCGATGATGTGATGGGCGAAAGCATGTACAACGACATGTTGCCCGGCATCGTAGCCGATTTAAAAGAAAAAGGTTTGGCGCAAGAAGATGATGGCGCACAAGTGGTTTTTCTTGAAGAATACAAAAATAAAGATGGCGAGCCGATGGGCGTTATCATCCAAAAACGTGATGGCGGCTTCTTATACACAACAACCGATATCGCGTGTGCCAAATACCGTTATGAAACCTTAGGTGCGGACCGTGTGTTGTACTTTATCGACTCGCGTCAACATCAGCACCTAATGCAAGCATGGACGATTGTCCGCAAAGCGGGCTATGTACCTGAAAAAGTGACTCTTGAACACCACGCCTTTGGTATGATGCTAGGCAAAGATGGCCGCCCGTTCAAAACTCGTGCTGGCGGTACTGTTCGTCTGGCCGATCTTCTCGATGAAGCGCAAGAGCGTGCCGCTAAATTAATTGAATCCAAAAACCCTGATTTAGACGCCGCAGAAAAAGCCAACATTGCCAATACTGTCGCGATGGCCGCAGTGAAATACGCTGATCTTTCTAAGCACCGTACTACCGATTACGTGTTTGACTGGGACAACATGTTGGCATTTGAAGGTAACACTGCACCTTACATGCAGTATGCCTACACACGTGTTGCGTCAATTTTTGCTAAAGCAGGCGTATCGATGGATAACCTGACGGGTGAAATTAAAGTCACACAAGAGAAAGAAAAAGCTTTGATTGCGAAACTTCTGCAGTTTGAAGAAGCGGTACAAGCTGTTGCCCGCGAAGGCCAACCTCACATTATGTGTAGCTACCTATTTGAATTAGCAGGCCAATTCTCTAGCTTCTATGAAGCATGCCCAATCTTAGTCGCTGAAGATGAAAGTGTAAAACAAAGCCGCCTAAAACTGGCTGCATTGACAGCAAAAACCATCAAGCAAGGTTTGTCGCTACTCGGTATTGATACATTAGAACGTATGTAACGACAACTATGAGTGAATGAAAGGGTTGACCATGGTCAGCCTTTTCTTTTATCGGTGATAACATCCGTGAAAGTGAGATTGACATGAATTTTGAACTCCACCCGCAACTGGCCAAAGACACTTCCGTTATTGGTGAATTTCCTCTTTGCTTAGCCTTACTCCATAAAGACAATTCCGTGCCTTGGGTTATTCTGGTGCCTAAACGTGCCAATTTGAAAGAGCTGCATCATCTTTCAATGCAGGACCAACAGCAATTTTTGTACGAATCTCAAGCCGTTAGCCAAGCTCTTGAAGCTACGTTTTGTCCGGATAAACTCAATTTAGGGGCGCTAGGTAACATGGTGCCTCAGCTCCATATTCACCATGTTGCTCGATTTAAAAATGACGTAGCATGGCCAGGGCCTATCTGGGGCAATACTCAAGGGGTAATGAGAGCCGAGCAAGAACAACAAGAGATCTTAACCAGAATCAAAAATGTGCTATCACTGAGTTCTATTTTTAGAAAGGGATAAACGTCGTCTCTCACACCATACATTAGGAAAAAGATAGATTGGGTAAACGTTTGAAAGCCGCTGACATCAGCGGCTTTCGTTTATCAGACAGAATGCCTAGCATCAATTATGACTAAAGTACGACAGTCAAAGACAGCCCATTATTTCGGTTAAGCCCATAACGCACTCTTGTTACGTGGTGAGCCTTGTTGGTATCGATAGTGCGCGACAACACACCTTTTCTTATCCACACGGCTAGCATAGCGTCAACGCCATCCTCACTGAGCGAAAACTTTTTCGCAATCGCCGAGCGGCTAACGATTCCATTCTCTTCAATGTAGCGCTTTAGCTCATTTAATATCATGCCACTTGTACCTCAAGCACCGTTTTCTGCTGGAGTCCTTTTCGCTTAAGCATTTTAAAGGTCAACAAACTCACCATAACAATGGCAATAATCCATGTTAAACTTTCGACAGGGGTTTCGGTGATCCTTGTCGCTTGGTAATAAAGCGCGGCGCCACCATAAGCAAGCCCCATCGTCCATACGGCGATAAAACGAGCATAATTCGCACCAAACTCACGAACATAAGCCCCCATGGCTGCAACACAAGGCGTGTAAAGCAAAATGAAGATAAGGTAGGAAAATGCGGCATGACCAGTCACAAAGTGCTGTTTCAAATTACCAAAGATTGAGGCATCGACGGCTTGCTCTTCAGCCACTGCGCTACTGTCTGTCAAGTCTCCGACTTCGATACCGAGCGGATCAGAGAAGCTTAATCCCGTTAGGTTTTCTGGTATAGACATGACCGCTTCTTGTAGGCTCGCCATTAGGTCATATTCACTTTCATCACCTTCAGCAGAGGTATATAAATTGTTTAATGTTCCGACTACCGCTTCTTTGGCAAAAATACCCGTGATGATACCCACTGTCGCTGGCCAGTTATCCTGATTGATACCAATAGGAGTAAATACCGGCGTAACCACTTGAGCCACTTTTGATAGCACTGAGTTGTCACTATCTTCATTGCCAAAACTGCCATCAGTACCAACTGAATTGAGGAAGCTTAAGATCATAACGACGATGACAATCGTTTTCCCTGCACCGAGAACAAAACGTTTTAATTTCTGCCATGTTTTGATC
This sequence comes from Vibrio ordalii ATCC 33509, assembly GCA_000257205.1. Taxonomy (GTDB): domain Bacteria; phylum Pseudomonadota; class Gammaproteobacteria; order Enterobacterales; family Vibrionaceae; genus Vibrio; species Vibrio ordalii. Next base: position 58,123 of record AEZC01000086.1, read on the forward strand.
ATGACGTTTTGTACCGTTGGGATCTCGTAATCTGTCATCTCCATAACGAGGCTGTCGCTTGAACCCGGATAGAGCGTATGCTTCAAAACCAAACCAGTGAACACTGCGGCTAAAATGCCCAATAAATAAAGAGCAAAAACTACATTTTGACCGCTTTCAGGGAAAAATGCCGCAGCAAATAGCGCATAAACAGGCAAACGTGCACCACATGACATAAAGGGTGCCATCGATGCCGCTAATTTACGTTCACGTTCTTGATCTAGAGTACGAGTCGCCATAATCGCGGGAACGTTACAACCAAATCCTAAAACAAGCGGAACAAACGCTTTACCCGGTAGGCCTATCTTCTGCATCACTTTATCTAAAACAAAAGCCGCGCGAGACATATAGCCTGAACTTTCGAGTACAGCTAAAAATAAGTACAAACAAGCGATAACTGGGATAAATGTGGCGACGGTTTGAATACCTCCGCCAAGGCCATCGGCTAATAATGTCACTAGCCAAATAGGCAAATGATCATCCAGTAAGTAGTGCCCGCCATCAACCAGTAACGCCCCGACGCCAATGTCGAAGAAATCAATGAAAGCGCTCCCAACATTGATCGAGAACATAAACATTAAGTACATAACCACAAAGAAAAACGGTACACCCACCCATTTATTTAAAATAAGCTTATCCGCTTTTTGTGTAAAACTGCGGCTTAGTTTCCCTTCTGTTTTGCGGATCTGCTGACACTGTTCATGCAAAAATGTGTATTTGGTATCAGCAACATGCAGATCAATATCCAAACCACTTTGCAGTTGCTCTTTCTGGATAAGCTCACGCTGCACTTCTGGTAATCCATTAATCACCAAAAGATCATTTTCTAAGGCACGAATAGCCAATGCGCGAGGTGCCACTTGCTGTTGTTGGAAAATAGCGGCTAATTTTCCGATCGATTGTTCAAATGCACTACCGTAATCCAGTACCAGTTCTTTAAGAGCTACGCCTTGCAGCAGCACTTTATGCAACTTTTCTTTGAATCGACTTACCTGCTCTTTACTGGTAGCAGAAAGCATGAAAACGGGGCAACCTAGAACTTTCTCAAGTTGTTGAATGTCTAGGCTTTGACGCTCTCTTTTTAAAGCGTCCATTGTATGCGCCCCATGATCCCAC
>AEZC01000087.1 GCA_000257205.1 Vibrio ordalii ATCC 33509
ACCATTAAAGAAGCTAAAAACGGGTTTACAAATTCAGCGCGCATAACCTTCTTCTACTGTTTTTATACTTTCAGACTTGAGGAACACGTTTGGCAAACACCGTGGGATTCAATAACGTGATTAACGATGTTAAAACCGTGTTTCTCAGCGTTGCTTGCTAGCAAGGCTATCAGACTATCATCTTGAAGTTCAATAACATTACCGCATTCGTCACAGATTAATAGGTGTGAAAAATGCTTATTAGCATTACAAGAGCAACATGAAATAAAGCTATTTGTTGACTCCACTCTATGAATAAAGCCTTGTTCTAACAAAAAGTCCAGAGCACGATACACAGTCGGTGGTTTCGCTTGGGGCTCGCTTTGCTTTAAATCTTCAAGTAATTCATAAGCACTGGACGATTTTTTGCTTGAACAAATCAGTTCAAACACTCTCTTTCGTTGAGAAGTTAGTCGTACACCTCTCGCTGCGCATAGTTCTTCTATTTGTTTCGTTAGCTTGTGGTCCAAATTCATCACCATAACCATTGGACTTTAATAATAATATACTATTTCCAGGTTAATAGCCTTGTAGCCTACAACATTTTCTGGAGTTAGTTAGCGATGTGATCGTTGTTTGCAACGAAAATAGTACTTAAATTACCTTATATCGATGCAAAACGATACAGAAGAAGAACTGTTGGCGCTATAAACTCGAAGCGATTACAATGCCAAACTTTGTTTTTGGCTGTAAGTTTAGCCATTGAAACTGACTGAATTGGGATATTTAAATCATGACTCACCCTTGTAGGCTATCAGTAGCACCCATGCTTGATTGGACAGATCGCCACTGCCGATACTTTCATCGCTTGCTGTCCTCGCAAACGTTACTGTATACCGAGATGGTCACGACAGGCGCGATCATTCATGGTAAAGGGGACTTCTTGGCTTACAACGAGGAAGAACACTCAGTAGCGTTGCAATTGGGTGGTTCAAATCCACAAGATCTCGCTCATTGTGCCAAACTCGCCCAGCAGTATGGGTATGATGAAGTTAACCTCAATGTGGGTTGTCCGTCCGATCGTGTCCAGAATGGTCGTTTTGGTGCTTGTTTAATGGCTGAGCCGCAACTGGTGGCGGATTGCGTTGCAGCGATGAAATCAGTCGTTGATATTCCGGTAACCGTGAAGACGCGCATTGGTATTGATGACATGGATTCTTATGAATTTTTGACTGATTTTATTTCATTGGTATCAGAGAAAGGGGGCTGCGAACAGTTTACTATTCATGCGCGTAAGGCGTGGCTTAGTGGTTTGAGCCCAAAAGAGAACCGTGAAATACCGCCGTTAGATTACTCACGGGCATATCAGCTGAAAAAAGATTTCCCACATTTAGTCATTGCTGTGAATGGCGGTGTCAAAACCTTAGCTGAAGTCAGTGAGCATTTACAGCATCTTGATGGTGTAATGATTGGCCGGGAAGCTTATCAAAGCCCTTATTTGTTGGCGGAAGTGGATCAGACCATTTTTGGCATGGATACTCCGATTAAAAAACGTTCTCAAATTATTGAAGAGATGTTTCCTTATATTGAACGTCAATTAGCTCAGGGGTCTTACCTTGGCCATATTACCCGCCATATGTTAGGTATGTTCCAAAATATGCCAGGTGCTCGTCAATGGCGACGTTATATCAGTGAGAATGCGCATAAGCCCGGTGCGGGAATTGAAGTCGTGCAAGCGGCATTGGCAAAAATTCCGAAAGAGTTGAATGTGTAAAAATTACCAACTTAAGTGGTGATTTTTACCAATAATAGCAAGGCTAAATGACTCGGTGTTATTTGGCTTTTTTATTGAAATAAATATTGCTTTTCAAGCTCTTGATTGGCCAAAAAACGGTGATTTTTTAGTCTTGACTTGAAATAAGGTGTGGTAAAGCCAAGTTGGCTCGATATCTGCTGGTGGTAAGGGAAACGGAGGAAAACATCATGTTTGAACTTATTTTCTTATTGGTTTTTATTGCAACTTTATTGGCGACAGGCATCACTTTGGTGACTGTGCTTATTGCGACGGTCATGGGCTTTATCGTATTGGCATTACTAGGCATGATTGGAGTGATGTTTAAGCTACTACCTTGGATCATTGTGATTGTTTTGGGGGTCTGGTTCTTCCGTCATGTGGTGTACACCCCTCGCTAATGTGACAGTCAACGAAATGTTAACTCATTTCAGGAATATGCTATTATCAAGTTCAATTAAGAAGATGCATTAGTAGTGAATAAATTGGGAGCAATAGGGATGAATAAACCAACTTGGGTAGCGTTGGTCAGTGTGGCAATGATGATGTCAACTGCATCGGTTCAAGCAGAATCATTTTATCGTGGAGAGGTCGGCGCTGACATGTGGTGGGGCAGCACTAAAATCGACAATACTCGTCGTGATGATGTGAAGGTGCCTTCAATCCACGTTGCTTTTGAGCATCAGCTACCTTATTTACCCAATGCGAGTATTCGTTATACCACGCTTGAGGCGGATTATGCGTCCTTTGATAAGTACGACTATACCTTGTATTACAATCTGTTAGAGCGACAGTTAATGTCGTTCGATGCGGGTGTTACATTCACTCAATATAGCGGTTCTCAATATCAAGCACCAGATAGCTTGAAATACAGTTTCGATAAGACGACTTTTAACTGGTATGCCTATGCCACAATTAAAGTTCCCAATACTCAAGTTGATGTGATTGGGCAGTTTGATTTTGGTGATAGTGGTGGAATTAAAAGCGCAGATGTACTAGCGGGTTTGCAGTATTCCATACCTATTCGTACCGGCAATGTCGCATTGCGTGGCGGCTATCGTGTGATTGATCTTGAATTCACGGAACTTGACCCAAAGACGAAAAACTCATTTGTCTTTGTTGATGGTTGGTTCTTGGGAGCTGAATTTCAATTTTAAGTATCGATTCGATACTTACGCGCTAAATGCATTTCCATAAAACGCTACCTCTACAAGGTGGCGTTTTTTATAACTGACAATTATATTATTGCGCAATTTCTTAGCAGAATAAGCAAAATGTACCATGCTTAATTTACGAGTCAATAATGTGGAAATGGTGTGGTGATGACAATTACCGAGTTAAGGGACTTGTATCGTGAGAACAAGCTTATCGAAGCCATTATTGAACCTTCTTTCCAAGAAGGGCATTGGATAGTCGAGTTTCGGCATTGCCGTGGTGGGTTCGTGCTATTAA
>AEZC01000088.1 GCA_000257205.1 Vibrio ordalii ATCC 33509
GCGTTATTTTGTGAAAATTGCAAAAATAACGCTTAATCACCAAATTACTGCTCAAAGCCTTATTTATTCAATTTTACTAAGATCAAGTAAACATGTTACCCACAGAGTTATACACATTAGCTGTAATTTTTATCTTTTCAAACGTAGAAAAAGCGCCTTCAGACGCTTTTTCCGTTTCACTCATTTCTTTTTTACACTATATAGAAGATTAAATACCTGCATCATCTCCTTAGTTATTCTCTTCATGAAGACCACACTCTCTTTTTAAGCCGAAGAAACGCGTTTCTTCTTCATTCATTCCCGGTTCCCATTTACGAGTGGTATGAGTGTCACCAACTGAAAGGTAACCTTGCTCCCACAATGGATGATACGGCAGGTGATTTTCTTGCAGATAATAATGTACATCTTTATTTGTCCAATCAATCACAGGTAGGAATTTAAACACACCATTTTGAATCGCTAAAATAGGTAATGTCGCCCGCGATTGTGATTGCTCTCGGCGTAGGCCAGAAAACCAAGTACCAATATCTAGTTCATCTAACGCTCTTCGCATCGGTTCTACTTTATTAAGGTGATTGTATTGTTCAATGCCAGTAACGCCTTGTTCCCAAAGTTTACCGTAACGCGCCTCCTGCCATGATGGACTTATCGTAGCGCTGAAGATATGCAGATTGAGATTCAGGTGATCCGTGAGCTGGTCAATAAATTGATAGGTTTCAGGAAACAAATAGCCAGTATCCGTCAATACCACTGGTATATCGCTTTTTACACTAGAAACCAGATGCAGCATCAATGCGGCTTGAATGCCAAAGCTAGAAGAAAGCGCATGGGTTCCTTCTAGATTCTCAATCGCCCACATCACTCGCTGCTGCGCTGTTAAGGTTTCGAGATAAGCATTTAATGGGGCAAGGCGTAACGTTTGCTCTACTTTAGTTAGCGCCAATAACTCGGATAATTTAGGAACTACTGATACTTCAAGCATAGAAATCTCTCTTAGAGATGATCACCTCTTCTATAATGCCGGTGCGAATGGTGAAATCGCCAAAACCCTCATTGGATTGACGCTCTAGCGCCCAGCGGCCGACTAGATGGTCAATTTCTTCTAGGATCTGTTTATCGGTAATGTTTTCTTTATACATTTTAGGCACACGAGTGCCCGCTCTATTGCCGCCAAGATGTAGGTTGTAGCGGCCGGGAGCTTTACCAACTAAACCAATTTCAGCCAACATCGCTCGGCCACATCCGTTCGGACAACCTGTGACACGTAAGATAATGTTTTCTTCTTTAGGCAACGCATTTTTTTGTAGGATCGTCTCTACATCCGTTACAAATTGAGGGAGGAAACGTTCCGCCTCAGCCATAGCTAATGGGCACGTAGGGAAAGAGACGCACGCCATCGAATTTTTACGTTGCTCACTCACATTGTCATTGATCAAACCATGCTGACGCGCAATCTGCTCAATCGTGGCTTTTTGTACAGCTGGTACTCCCGCTACGATGAGGTTTTGATTGGCCGTCATACGAAAATCACCTTGGTGGATTTTAGCAATTTCTGCCACACCACTCTTTAGCGGTTTATCAGGGAAATCGAGTAAACGACCATTTTCGATGAAAAGTGCTAAATGATGCTTACCATCGATACCTTCAATCCACCCAATCCGATCACCACGTTCTGTGAGCTCGTAAGGGCGGCTGACCGCAAACTCAATACCAGCACGCTTTTCAACTTCGGCTTTGAACACATCGACGCCCACTCTATCGAGTGTGTATTTAGTTTTTGCATTTTTACGATTAGACCGGTTTCCCCAATCACGCTGAGTCGTAACCACAGCGGCGGCGACTTCTAAGGTTTTATCCAAAGGAATAAATCCGAAATCATCAGCACGACGCGGGTAAGTAGAAGTATCACCGTGCGTCATGGCTAGGCCGCCACCCACCAGCACATTAAAACCAACTAACCGACCTTGTTCGGCAATCGCAACAAAGTTTAAATCGTTGGCATGCACATCCACATCGTTTTGGGGCGGAATAACCACTGTCGTTTTGAACTTACGCGGTAAGTAGTTATTACCTAAAATCGGCTCTTCATCTGTAGTTTCTAGTTTTTCACCGTCCAACCAAATTTCGGCATAAGCGCGCGTTTTAGGTAACAGATGTTCCGAAATCTTCTTCGCCCATTCGTAAGCTTCCTGATGCAGTTCAGACTCCACAGGATTGGACGTACACAGTACGTTACGGTTCACATCACCCGCTGTGGCAATCGAATCAATACCAATGCTGTTCAACGTTTGATGCATCAATTTAATGTTAGGCTTCAATACCCCATGAAACTGAAAGGTTTGGCGAGTGGTTAAACGAATGCTGCCATATAGGCTGTGCTCAGTTGCAAATTTATCTATCGCTAGCCATTGTTTCGGTGTGATGATCCCGCCAGGCATGCGCGCACGTAACATCACATTGTGCAGAGGTTCTAACTTTTGTTTTGCACGTTCGTTACGAATATCGCGATCGTCTTGTTGATACATGCCATGAAAGCGAATCAGCTGAAAGTTGTCAGCAGTAAAGCCACCTGTGATGTGATCTTGCAGATCTTGCTCGATCGTCCCACGTAAAAAGTGACTTTCACGTTTCAAGCGCTCGTTATCTGACAATGGTCCTAGCTCTTGTCCTAATACTTCTTGATGATTAGATTGTTGTTTGGTGCTCATTAGTACACATCCCTTTGATAACGTTTTGCTTTGCGCAGATCGTTGATATATGTCTCTGCCTGTTCACGTGATAACCCACCTTGCTGCTGTGCAATAACAATTAGTGCATCATGCACATCTTTCGCCATGTGCGTTGCATCACCACAGACATAAAGATACGCACCGTTTTGAATCCATTGCCAGACCAGTTCGGATTGTTCAAGTAATCGATGCTGAACGTAGACTTTCTCATGCTGATCACGGCTAAACGCCACATCTAGACGACTCAGCACACCGGATTTCAGATATTTTTGCCACTCAACTTGATAGAGAAAATCTTGAGTAAATGTACGATCACCAAAAAACAGCCAGTTTTTTCCTTTTGCTTCACGATTATCACGCTCTTGAATAAAGCTACGAAATGGCGCAATTCCGGTGCCAGGACCAATCATGATAATAGGCACGTTATCATCTTGCGGTAGTTTGAAATTATTATTGTGTTCAATGAAAACCTTTACCTTATCGCCCTCTTCTAAGCGCTGGCCAAGGTAACTGGACGCCCCCCCAAAACGGTGCTCATCTTGGTGTGTATACTGAACAATGCTGACGGTAAGATGCACTTCATCTTCAACTTCGCTTTGACTTGATGCGATAGAATAAAGACGCGGCGTTAAACGACGTAATAAAGAGAGTAGCGCTTGGGCCGTCAGTTTAGTTTGCTTCTCTCGCAGTACATCAATCACTTGATGACGGCTCGCATACAATCTGAGCTTCTCTTTGTCCTCCACCAGCTCAAGCAGTTTCGCACAACCAGATAACTCAGCAAACTTGGTCATCATCTGAGGATTTGCAGCCGTAATTTCATATTTATGCATTAAAGCACTATGGATGGATAAACTTTCGCCATCGACCTCAACACTTTCGACACCCGATAGCCCAGTCGCAGATAACACGGCATTGACCAACTCTGTATCGTTTTCATACCATACTCCAAGTGCATCCCCAGACTGATAAGTTATACCTGACTCACCCAAGTCAATTTCAATGTGGCGCACCTCTTTTCCTGAATCTCGCCCAGTAATTTTTTGACTCGTCAGTAAGGTCGCACTGTAAGGATTTTGCTTACTGTATTGAGATAGAGGACTCGTGGTTTGACTCACGGGTAATTGCACAACTTGTGCAGCCGTAATGGCAAAGGCTTCTTTTACCACTGCTAATGCCTTGGCTTTCCACTCGGCGGCTTGGTGTTCGTAATCAACGTCGCAATCCACTCGTTCAATAAAACGTTTGGCACCAAGCTGCTCTAAAAATGCATCAAAATCTTTACCCGTTTGGCAGAAAAATTCATAACTGGAGTCACCTAAGCCAATCACACCATATTGCAAGTGAGGTAATTTCGGCGCTTTCTTGGATTGTAAAAATTCATGCAGCGCTAATGCATTATCAGGGGCTTCGCCCTCGCCATTGGTCGATGCAACAAAAATAACATGCGTTTCTTTAGCAAGATCTTTGCCTTTGTAATCACTCGCATCGAATAATTGAACCGCGATACCGGCAGCCTGAGCTTCTCTTTCCAATCCTTCAGCAAGGCCTTTTGCATTGCCTGTTTGAGAAGCGAAAATAATGGTTAATTGAGTCGCAGGCTCCGTTGATACTAAAGTGGCTGCTTGTGAGCTGAAAGTAGAAATGCTTGATGCTTGAGACTGACTGAGGCCCCAAAAATATCCGCTAACCCAAGCAAGCTGCTGCGGCGAAAGTTCTGAAATAGTACGCTGCAATCCGTTCAGTTGCGCGTCATTGAGTGGGCTAGCTAAACTGGCTAGCTCTTGGGGTATGGTATTTCCTGAAGACATGGTCACGACTTCCCTATTCATTGCGTGACAATAGATTAACCACTCTCTTTAATAACAAGAAAGAATAGATAAGTATGTTTTATAACTTTTTGGAAGTAGTCATTACGCTTAATTCTCTCATTTAGACTCGACTCGAACTTGCTTAAAACCCACCTCCATAGCCGATTTAGACGCAAGATCCAGATCGGTATACTGGCATTCGTCACCC
>AEZC01000089.1 GCA_000257205.1 Vibrio ordalii ATCC 33509
GAGTGGTATTCCTAACGGAACAAATCACTTTCTAATGACTTTCAGAGTCAAACAGACCGACCAGTTCAATTACTTAATCTGGTTTGGCAATGTGCATCCAAAAATTCTTAGAGAGTGGTGGGCGATACCGGGTTCGAACCAGTGACCCCCTGCTTGTAAGGCAGGTGCTCTCCCAACTGAGCTAATCGCCCACATGTTTTTTTACATTTCTTGTGGAAGAAATGGTGGGTCGTGCAGGATTCGAACCTGCGACCAATTGATTAAAAGTCAACTGCTCTACCAACTGAGCTAACGACCCCTTTACTTCACAACGGAAGTGGTATCCCGTAGGGGAGTCGAACCCCTGTTACCGCCGTGAAAGGGCGGTGTCCTAGGCCTCTAGACGAACGGGACACTAAGTAAGAATGTTTGGCAACATCCTCGTC
>AEZC01000090.1 GCA_000257205.1 Vibrio ordalii ATCC 33509
TTCAATCCTATCTCTTGAGCGCATTCTCATTACTTTATCGGTACTTGTCAAAAAGCGATTCCACGCACGGCACAACTTCGACACAATATCCTTGTAATCAATAAAACTTTGGTTAGTGAGATAGTGTTGCCTGAGCCAGTTCCACACTTGTTCTATAGCGTTTAACTCTGGTGAGTCGGGAAGCTGATCAAGGAAGGTTTGCACCCACTTATTGACACTGGTACGGCTAGCTTTCAGAAATTGATTAATACCAATCTAAGAAAAAATATGATCTAATTGATGGCATTTAACGATAGAACTTATTCGCTATGGACACACTACCACCCTGATTCTATCTATTACCTGCTCGAGCACATGGGCTTCTCTTGGATAACTTCTCGCTCCAAGCACCCTCATCAGTCCCAGCCAATCCAAGACGATTTTAAAAAAATTTAAAATTGAAACGATCCTTAAGATCCCAGGATATATTGCTTTAGAGCGTGTTGATGTCTGTTTTCAGGATGAAGCCAGATTTGGGCAACAAAACACAACAACACGGTTATGGGCAGAGAAAGCAACACGTCCCAGATCCGTGAAGCAACAACAATTTGAATATGCGTATCTGTTTGGTTCTATCTGTCCCGCTAGAGGTATTGGCGAGGAGATGGTCGTTCCTTGGGTTAACAAGGACATTATGGTTAAGCATCTTAGGCAAGAAGGTGGATAGAGCTGACCAGTTAATTTTCCAGATTGGTATTATTTGGGTGCGAGAGTGCCATCTTTAAAGTGAGCGATAGCGAGCAATCTCATTTTCATTTGAAAGGATTTTTGTTAACTCGCCAGTTTTTTGAAGTCGATATTCTGTAAGCTGTCGATGGTCAATTAATCTTGGTAGCCGTCTTTTTCAATTAGATCATATTTTTTAATTGCTATTGCAATAGGTCTAGAGAGAAGAGCAACAAAGCAAAGATAGTAAAAGCCGATGCTCTAGAACATCGGCTAGAGATAAAAATGGTTTGATCAGTCATCACTGACAGTTTTTCTATCTATATTGACGATTTTTCAGCTTGTTTTGCTTTGTCTATCAATGGGGTAATTGTTGAACCTTGAATAAGTATTGAAAACACCACGACAGCGTATGTCATAACTAGGATTATCTCTTTTACATCAATAAGCTTGTCTGGGATAACTAATATGCCGGATGGAATAGAAAGTGCCATTGCTAGTGCCAATCCACCTCGTAGCCCTCCCCAAGTTAGTATCTTTATTGACCATGGGTTGTAGGAGCGGTAACGCTTGAAGCCGATGTAAGAGAAAAAAACGCTTAGATAGCGAGCAGATAAGACAAGAGGAATGGCGAAAGCCATCAATATCCAGTCCTCTTCATGGAATTTGAAGAGTAGCATCGACATACCGATAAGTAGGAAAAGCACACCATTCAAAAATTCGTCAACCAATTCCCAAAAGTGGTCAAGGTGTTCTTCACTTTCTTTTGAAAAGCCAATGAAGCGTGTCCAGTTGCCGATCATTATCCCTGATACAACCATAGCTAAAGGTCCGGAAACATGAATAACATCGGCAAAAACATAACCAGCAGTCGGTATACCAATGGTTAAAAGCAGTTCCATTGAGTGGTCATCGGTGGCGCTGATGAGGTAGTGGAATAATAGCCCAAGTGCTAGGCCATACACTATGCCCCCTATTGCCTCTTGAATAAACAACATGGTTACACTACCTACGGTTGGTGTTTCCGTGCCAAATGCAATGGTGAAGATAGTGACAAAGATAACTAAGCCAAAACCATCATTAAAGAGCGATTCACCCTCGATTTGAGTCGAAATACGTTTAGGTGCATTTAACTTTTTAACGATAGCTAATACGGCGATTGGGTCAGTTGGTGAAATGAGTGCGCCAAACAGTAGACAGTAAACGAGATCGAAGTGAATGCCGATAAATTGGCAGAAGGCGTATAGCCCAAAACCGATGAAGAAGGTTGAAAATAGCGTTGCGCCTAGCGCAAGAACCGCGATCTCCCATTTCTGATCTTTTAGGTTGGGTAATTTGATGCCTAGGCCGCCAGCGAAAAGCAGAAAACCGAGTATCCCTTTGAGCAAAAAGTTTTCAAAGTTAATACTGTTGACGGTTTCTGTCGCTATTTGAGTTAGATGAAACCAATCATTTTGACCTGCAACTAAGATCAATAATGACAACATCATCGATCCTGCTGTAATGGCGATAGTGGTTTGCATATTGCCTATCTTACTGTTTAGAAAAGCAATCAACATTGCAGCTCCTGATAGGAAGCATAAAGTGTAGTAGACCGACATTGTTTTCTCGTTGTGTAACAAAATATGAACGAAATTCTCCTTGGATGATGTACAAATAGCAAACACTTTTTAGCCATGATGGCAGATGTATCAAACGACAATTGAAGTGAAGTTTAGACGTCTAGATTTCTAATGGTTATATGATAGGATGAGCGAATAACCAAAAGGAATGAGGCTGTACTGTGGGAAGAGAAGTTAGAAGTCAAATTGAAGCTCAATTGCAACAGAGAATATTATTGATTGATGGTGGCATGGGCACCATGATTCAGAGCTATAAATTGGAAGAGCAAGATTATCGCGGAGATCGCTTTGCCCATTGGCCAAGCGATCTGAAAGGAAATAATGACCTTCTCGTCTTGACGCAGCCTCAGTTAATCAAAGAAATTCATAGTGCTTACTTGGAGGCCGGTGCTGATATCCTCGAGACGAATACCTTCAACGCGACGAGCATCGCAATGGCCGACTACGATATGCAAGCCATTAGCGATGAGATCAATTTCGCTGCTGCAAAACTTGCACGCCAAGCTGCTGACGAATGGACGGCGAAAACGCCTGATAAACCTCGCTACGTGGCGGGAGTGCTAGGGCCAACAAACCGCACTTGCTCGCTCTCCCCTGACGTGAATGACCCTGGTTTTCGAAATATCAGCTTTGAGCAATTAGTTGAAGCTTACTCAGAATCAACACGTGCTTTAATTCGTGGCGGCAGCGACTTAATTTTGATTGAAACCATTTTCGATACTTTAAATGCTAAAGCCTGTGCCTTTGCGGTGGATTGTGTGTTTGAAGAGTTGGGTTACAAACTGCCCGTGATGATCTCAGGGACAATCACCGATGCCTCTGGTCGAACGCTTTCTGGGCAAACAACCGAAGCCTTTTATAATGCACTGCGACACGTTGAGCCTATCTCATTTGGTTTGAACTGTGCACTCGGTCCGGATGAATTGCGCCAATACGTTGAAGAGCTATCGCGTATTTCCGAATGTTATGTCTCTGCTCACCCCAATGCGGGGTTGCCTAACGCATTCGGTGAGTATGATCTTGAAGCCGATGAGATGGCGCAGCACATCGGGGAATGGGCGCGAGCAGGATTCTTGAACCTTGTTGGTGGCTGTTGTGGAACCACTCCTGAGCACATCAGACAAATGGCAAAAGTGGTCGAAGGTGTGAAACCAAGAGCGTTACCCGATATTCCAGTGGCTTGTCGTCTATCCGGTCTAGAGCCGCTGACGATTACCAAAGAGAGCCTATTCATCAACGTAGGTGAGCGAACTAACGTCACTGGTTCTGCGCGTTTTAAGCGTTTAATCAAAGATGAGCAGTATGATGAGGCGCTGCATGTTGCTCGAGAGCAGGTCGAAAACGGTGCACAAATCATCGATATCAATATGGATGAAGGGATGTTGGATGCGCAAGCTTGCATGGTCCGCTTTCTCAATTTATGCGCTTCTGAGCCGGATATTTCCAAAGTACCAATCATGGTTGATTCTTCTAAGTGGGAGGTGATTGAAGCAGGTCTCAAATGCATTCAAGGCAAAGGGATTGTGAACTCGATTTCCCTCAAGGAGGGGAAAGAGAAGTTTGTTGAACAAGCTAAACTCATTCGCCGCTATGGTGCTGCTGTGATCGTGATGGCGTTTGATGAAGTAGGCCAAGCGGATACCCGTGAGCGAAAACTTGAAATTTGTACCAAAGCTTATCGAATTTTGGTTGATGAGGTTGGTTTCCCTGCTGAAGATATTATTTTTGATCCCAATATTTTCGCGGTTGCGACTGGTATTGATGAGCATAATAATTATGCTGTGGACTTTATCGAAGCCGTGGCTGATATCAAACGTAATTTACCCCATGCGATGATTTCCGGCGGGGTTTCCAACGTCTCTTTCTCTTTTCGCGGTAACAATTATGTGCGTGAAGCGATCCATGCTGTATTCCTTTATCACTGTTTTAAAAACGGCATGGACATGGGTATCGTCAATGCCGGTCAGCTTGAGATTTACGATAACGTGCCTGAGAAACTGCGTGAAGCAGTCGAAGATATCATTCTCAATCGTCGCAGCGATGGCACTGAACGCTTACTGGATATTGCGGCTGAATATGCGAACAAAGGTGTCGGTAAGGAAGAGGATGCCAGTGCGCTTGAATGGCGTTCATGGCCAGTCGCAAAACGTTTAGAGCATGCGTTGGTCAAAGGCATCACCGAGTATATTGTTGAAGATACAGAAGAAGCTCGTCAAAATGCCACTCGCCCACTGGATGTGATCGAAGGGCCTCTAATGGATGGAATGAACGTGGTCGGCGACCTCTTTGGCGAAGGGAAAATGTTCCTGCCGCAAGTGGTGAAATCGGCGCGCGTTATGAAGCAAGCCGTTGCGCATTTAGAGCCCTACATCAACGCGCTTAAGCAAGCGGGTTCCAATAATGGCAAAATCCTTCTTGCCACAGTTAAAGGGGATGTACACGACATCGGCAAAAATATCGTTGGCGTCGTTTTGCAGTGTAATAACTACGAAATCATTGACCTCGGCGTTATGGTGCCGTGTGAGCAAATTCTCAAAGTAGCGAAAGAGAAAAACGTTGATATTATCGGGTTGTCCGGTCTTATTACTCCCTCCTTGGATGAAATGGTGCACGTCGCTAAAGAAATGGAGCGACAAGGGTTTAAATTACCGCTTTTGATTGGCGGAGCAACCACCTCTAAAGCACATACCGCAGTTAAAATTGAGCAAAATTATCACCAGCCTGTTGTGTACGTGAACAATGCTTCGCGCGCAGTAGGCGTTTGTTCTTCGCTTCTTTCTGATGAGTTACGTCCTGCTTTTGTGGAAAAATTAAACCTCGATTATGAACGCACGCGTGATCAACATCACCGTAAAACCCCCCGAACTAAACCTGTCTCATTAGAAGTAGCAAGGGCAAATAAAGCGGTTATCGATTGGGATAACTATACGCCGCCAGTTCCGGCTAAATTGGGCGTACATGTGTTTGATGATTTTGATGTGGCTACCCTTCGTCGTTACATCGACTGGACACCATTTTTCATGACATGGTCATTGATGGGTAAATACCCAACGATTTTTGAACACGAAGAGGTGGGAGAGGAAGCGCAAAGTTTATTCCATGATGCCAATGCATTGCTTGATAGAGCTGAGCGAGAAGGGCTACTCAAGGTTCGCGGTATTTGCGCTTTATTCCCGGCCGCGAGTGTGGGGGATGATATCGAAGTGTATCGCGATGAATCGCGCACCGAGGTTGCTCATGTTCTTCATCACTTACGTCAACAAACCGAAAAGCCCAAAGGTTATAACTACTGCTTGTCCGATTACATTGCACCAAAAGAGAGTGGTAAACGAGATTGGATCGGTGCATTTGCCGTGACAGGCGGAATTGGTGAGCGAGAATTAGCAGACCAATATAAAGCGCAAGGCGATGACTACAACGCCATCATGATCCAAGCGGTAGCTGATCGTCTTGCTGAGGCTTTTGCGGAATATTTGCATCAGCAAGTTCGTAAAGAAATTTGGGGCTATGCTGCTGACGAAGAGTTGTCGAACGATGATTTGATCCGTGAGAAATACCAAGGTATACGCCCAGCGCCGGGTTATCCAGCGTGTCCTGAGCATACGGAAAAAGGTACCTTGTGGGAGATGTTACAAGTTGAGCAGACCATCGATATGTTTTTAACCACCAGTTACGCTATGTGGCCAGGTGCTTCGGTGTCGGGTTGGTACTTCTCGCATCCTGACTCTCGTTATTTTGCCATTGCACAAATTCAGCAAGATCAGATGCAAGATTACGCGCAACGTAAAGACTGGAATGCGCAAGAAGCGGAAAAATGGCTTGGGCCGAATTTAGATTAAGTAATAAAAAACAGGTTGGCTAAGCCAACCTGTTTTTTATTCAGCGTGTTACTACTCAATGTGGTTTTATCGTTCAAACAAATCTTGATGAAGTTTCTGAATTGCCGCTTTAGAAACCGACTCGTGTAATAAAAAGCAGAGGTTGTGCGGGCTGGCACCATAGCAGATCATACGCAAATTGAAATTTTCTAAGGTGCTAAAAACTTGTTTTGCATAGCCTTTGCTTTCACTCATGTTGTTGCCGATCAGCGCAACTAAACACAGGTTATGTTCGACTTCAACTTTACACAGCTCTTCTAATTCTAAGCGCACCGCTTGAGGCAGTTCAGGCGCTCCACCTGAGGTATCGGTTTTATCTAATGTTAATGAGACGCTGATTTCAGAGGTGGTGATCAGATCCACCGAAATTTTGTGTTTGGCTAAAATTTCAAACACCTTCGAAAGAAAGCCGTATGCGTGAAACATGCTAGCGCTGCGTAGCGTAACCATGGTTTGATTACAGCGTAGGGTTAAGGCTCTAAATAGAGGTGAGCTTTCTACACGTTTACGGATCCAAGTACCACCTTTTTCAGGCTCTTTTGAGGAGCCGACAAACACAGGGATATCGTGGCGAAGCGCGGGCAGCAACGTCGATGGATGCAAAATTTTAGCGCCAAAGTTTGCCATCTCCGATGCTTCGCTAAAGCTTATCTCCGCAATCGGAGCGGCTTTAGGCGCAATGCGTGGGTCAGTTGTATAAATCCCCGGCACATCAGTCCAAATTTCTAAGCCAGAAGCTTGTACCGCTTCGGCGATCAAGGCCGCAGAATAATCACTGCCGCCTCGGCCCAATGTGGTTGTATTTCCTTGCTCATCAGCGCCGATGAAACCTTGAGTTACCACTACGTGTTGCAGACAAAGTGGTGTTAACTTCTCTTGGGCTAATTGCTGGATCTGCTCTAATTGCGGTTCTGCCCGACCATAGTGATCATCAGTACGCAGCACTTCTCGAATATCAAAACGGATCGCATCCATGCCACGTTCACGCAGTAATTGCGTTAGAATGAAGGTCGACATTAATTCGCCACAAGCCACTAAGTGATCGGTCAGTTTTTTACTCGCTTGAAAAGAGGCCGCTTCTGCAACACTGGCCACCATATCTAAAATTGAGTGTACCTCTTTTTCAACCTGCAGCGGGTCGGCAATCTTGTCAATAATCGCATGGTGAATATCAGCTAACTGTTTGATAATACTTAAGCGTTGATTGGCATCTTGTACGCCATTGGCTAATTCAACCAATAAATTCGTCACGCCAGAGCAGGCACTGCTCACGACTAATTTGGTCTCTGGATTATTTTCGATCACAGCGGCACAAAGGCTCATTGCTTCAAAGTTAGCAACGCTTGTTCCGCCAAATTTGGCGACATTGAATGCGCTCACGGCATTTCTCCCACGACTTCCTGAAATAAAAATAGTGTTGGTGTACCAACGTCCAATGTTTGAAGAGAGTTTTTCTAGAGCAAATAAAGAGGTGTTTTTATGATTTGTTTACCTCAGAAGCTCTTCATCAGGGTGGCTGATGACAGTTGAAGGGATTCAGCCCATTCAACCGATAAACCAAATCCACAACTTTGGTTTATCTCGGCACTGCTCCCCATTAATGTTTTGTATTGGAGTTGAGGCTCCACAAAACATCTGCCTGGGCAGTGCTCCTCTTCTGCTAGATAGCTCATTCATTGAACGTTTTTGAACTGTTAATGTCAATCGCTAATTAAGTCCAAATGTAAAATAAAATTAACCAGAGTGTGACACTGGTTTGACCTCTAGACTTCGGTCGAATTGTTGCTTCAGCGGATTTGTTTTACTCTGGGTATTCGCATTTGGCCGCAAGCAAGGAGCAACTATGTCCATTACCAGTTTTAACCCACCCCAGC
>AEZC01000091.1 GCA_000257205.1 Vibrio ordalii ATCC 33509
TAGTCGTCATTTTTTTATGTTTAACGTTTGAAGAGAGTGTCACTCTCTTCAAACTCAACAAGGTTTAATGTTCGCGTGTCGCACGGAACTCCACTTCAGGAAAACGCTCTTTGGCCAGATTCAAATTGACCATAGTCGGCGCGATGTAAGTCAGGTTATCCCCACCATCCAGTGCGATGTTACTTTGGTTTTTGCGCTTAAACTCTTCGAATTTTTTATCATCTGCGCACTCAATCCAACGTGCTGTTGCAACGTTAACACCTTCGTAAATCGCCTCGACGTTGTATTCAGATTTTAAACGAGATACCACCACATCAAACTGCAGCACACCCACAGCACCCACAATCAAATCGTTATTTTGTAGTGGGCGGAAGACTTGAACCGCTCCCTCTTCCGACAACTGCACTAAACCTTTAAGCAGTTGCTTCTGCTTCAGTGGATCGCGCAAGCGAATACGACGGAACAGCTCGGGAGCAAAGTTAGGAATACCCGAGAATTTCAACGATTCACCTTGAGTAAAGGTATCACCAATCTGAATCGTTCCATGGTTATGCAAACCGATAATATCGCCAGCATAAGCATTTTCAGCACGAGAGCGATCGCCCGCCATAAAGGTAACCGCATCAGAAATACTCACTTGCTTACCAATACGCACGTGGTTCATTTTCATGCCTTGGGTATAAGTACCCGACACAATACGCATAAACGCAATACGATCGCGGTGTTTAGGATCCATGTTCGCTTGGATTTTAAACACAAAGCCTGAAAATTTCTCTTCCGTGGCTTCAACAATACGCTCATTAGCTTGACGTGGCATCGGCGCCGGAGCCCATTCAGTTAAACCATGCAGCATATGGTCCACACCAAAGTTACCTAATGCCGTTCCGAAGAAAACAGGGGTCAACTCACCTTTTAAAAACAGCTCTTGATCAAATTCATGAGAAGCACCCAATACCAATTCAAGCTCATCACGCAGCTGAGCGGCAAGGTCATCACCCACGGCCTTATCCAGATCATGGTTGTTGAGGCCATTAACAATGCGCTCTTCTTGAATAGTGTGGCCTTGGCCGGTCGCGTACAGAATCGTCTCATCACGGTGAATGTGGTACACGCCTTTAAATTCTTTACCACAACCCACTGGCCATGAAATCGGTGCGCAGGCAATCTTCAGCTCATTCTCCACTTCATCAAGCAGTTCCATTGGGTCGCGGATCTCACGGTCCAATTTGTTCATGAAGGTTACAATCGGTGTATCACGTAAGCGAGTCACTTCCATCAGCTTACGTGTACGATCTTCAACACCTTTTGCTGCATCAATCACCATTAAGCACGAGTCAACCGCTGTCAATGTGCGGTAAGTATCTTCCGAGAAGTCTTCGTGCCCTGGAGTATCGAGCAAGTTAACCAAACAGTGATTGTAAGGAAATTGCATCACAGAGGTCGTGACCGAAATACCACGCTCTTTTTCCATTTCCATCCAATCTGATTTAGCATGCTGGTTAGAGCCACGCCCTTTTACCGTTCCCGCTTTTTGAATAGCGTTCCCAAATAGCAGAACTTTTTCAGTAATGGTGGTTTTACCCGCATCCGGGTGCGAAATAATAGCGAAGGTTCGACGTTTAGAAACTTCACCCAAAAAAGGAGTATTTGACATGAAACAGGTCTTCTCAATATGCTGATATAAGGGAGAGCCGAAGCGCTTACGCTGATCAGCAGTTCGATTCAAATTTGCGCGGTATTCTCCCCTATATTTGATCTGGGAGCAACTTTCGTCGCTACACAAATCAACAAGAAAATGACGACCTTTCTATTTGTAATTAAATTATCAATAAATATGAGCTATAACTAAAAAGGGCAAAGAGAATAAGCGAGTATTATGCTGATAACCAGACAAAGAAATTCTCTGGCATTTAAACAAGCCAAAACAGTGTTCCTAGTATCGGTGATACTTGGGATAGGCTTTAGTTTATACCATACTCTTCTCGATCTACACCAAGAGCAAACACGTATTGAAGATCACTACCGATTTAAGCTACTGCAAAATTATTCAAATGCCAGCCAGGCCGCTTATCACCTCAACAACTTATTGGCCAATCAAGTTGCATCTAGTTTAATGGTTGACAATGCTATTTATGATGTTGAAATCATAGATGATTTTGGTGATATATTGGCAAAAAAAAGCCGTAACATCCCTCCACAAACGGATTTTATTCGGCTCTTATCCAGCTATCTGACACCTGAAATACCGATCTTTAAAACTGAGTTGCATCAACCCAATTCTAGTGTGGTGGTAGGTAGCTTAAGTTTTTCCGTCAACGGCTCTTCCATTGCTAAAGAGTTTATTGCAAAAACCACACGAGTATTGCTGTTTGATCTCTTTCGAAATGTGTTGTTGACCTCGATCCTTTTAGTCTTTTTTTACTACAAGCTGTCAAAACCCATCACCACGTTAATTTCATGGGTCCGCTCATTGCAAAACAATCAACGCCCAACACGGCCACCATTGCAACAGCAAAAAAATGAACTCAGTGAGTTAGCCGGTACTTTCGATACTCTATGGAAAGAGCGAGAGCTCGCGGATGCCAAACTTAATCAATTGGCCTACTACGACACGTTAACGGGTCTTGCTAATCGCAGCTTGCTGCTGCAACTACTCACTGAAGCCATTGATAACAGTATTCGTACCCACACTTCTGGTGTGTTGTTTTATCTTGATCTCGACCGTTTCAAAACGATCAATGATTCACTTGGACACACAACAGGGGATAATTTAATCAAAGCCATCGCCATGCGCATGGATGGCTGGCTTAAACACGATTACACCGCCGCACGCATCGGTGGCGATGAGTTTGCGGTGTTGATTCCTCATCTCTCACGCCCGCAAGCAGAGAAGGTAGCTCAGCAGCTTCTGGCTCTGATTTCCAACCCTTACTCGATTGATGACCACCAGCTTTATTGTACTGTGAGTATCGGTATCTCCATTTTTCCATCAGTGGGTAAAACCAATATCGATGTCCTTAGGCAAGCCGATACAGCGCTCCACCGAGCGAAAGCGAATGGGCGCAATAAATACATGTTTTATGAGCCAGAAATGCAAGCTCAAGTCGAATCGTTTCTGGAAATTGAAAAAGGCCTCCATGAAGCCCTCAATACCCAGCAGTTAGAACTCTATTACCAACCTCAAGTCGATGAGCGGCACAATATAGTCGGTGTAGAAGCCTTGATCCGCTGGAACCACCCAACCAAAGGTGTATTGCCACCGGGTGTGTTTATGACCATAGCAGAAGAAACGGGGCAAATTATTCCGATTGGCAATTGGATATTAGAGCAAGCGTGCTATCAATACGCCGCTTGGAAGCGCCAAGGAGTATTACCGCCCCATTTTCGCCGTTTAGCCATCAACATCAGTCCGTTGCAGTTTTCTCAAGATTCTTTTGTTGAACACGTTAACCATGCAATGCAACAAGCAGGTATTACGGGTGAACATCTTGAATTGGAGATTACGGAAGGGCTATTACTGGAAAATGTCGAAAGTGCGATTCAAAAAATGGTGCAACTTAAAAAAAGTAAACTCAGTATCTCGATTGATGATTTTGGCACTGGTTATTCATCACTACGTTACCTCAAACTTTTGTCGGTGGATGTGCTCAAAATCGATCGTTCTTTTGTCACTCAATTACATCTCGATAAGAGTGACCAAGCAATTGTGGATACGATTATTATGATTGCGAAACGTTTAAATTTGGAGGTAATAGCCGAAGGTGTGGAAGAGTGCCAAGAACTCGAAACTCTCAAACAATTGGGTTGTGATCAGTTCCAAGGTTACTTATTTGATAAGCCGTTAACCGCTAAGGAAGTCGTCAAGCGTTTTGCAAGCCCATGTTATCAACTCAATGAACATCAAAAAGATAAGGCGCACCAGAAATAGTTCCGAGACGCCTAACCATGAAAAAACCTGAGTTTGCAAACGATCCGCTGATGGCAAATAAACTACAAAAAATAGTAGCTCATGATGATCGCATCTTCTGATCCTTTCGGAGTGGGATAGTAGTTCACTCGACGATCGAGCTCATTAAAACCCAGCGATTCGTACAAGCTATAAGCACGGATGTTACTTTCGCGAACTTCAAGCCACGCACTTTCAGCTTGCGCTTTTTCACAGTAAGTTAAGAAAAACTCCATCAAAAATTTTCCGTAACCCTTACCTTGCTGCTGCGGATCGACAGCGATATTCAACAAGGTCACCTCTCCAACAATATTCTGTGCATAGAAATAACCGACAACTTTGCCATCAACCAACATAGCATGGTGGCATGCACCACGACTCGCCAAGTCGCGTACGAGTGATTCAGCCCAAGGGTAACTGTGGGCTTGCTGCTCAATAGACCAAATGGTATCAAGATAAGGAAGTGATAAAGGCACAACATCAATATTCATGGTTTTATGACTCATAAGAACAAATTTGCTGCCACAACGCCCGGCGCAGCTCGGTATTGCCATCTATCTCAACTAGCGGCGGTGACGTTAACACTTTCTGGGTCAACGGGCTTTCTTTCTTTTCACAGCCTGAAAACCACAACCATTCAATACTGGAGCCTGTGAGTTGGCTAAGAGAGTGAGGCTCAAGATGACACGCCTGACTGATTTCGAGCCCCATACTCTTCAATACTCTTGAAAACAGAAATAGAGCACCTTGTTGCGGGTATTGAGGGGAAACGAGTAATAAACGGCACGTGCTCGGCAGCGTCACCGGATCAGGTTGATAGCCAGCCAGCCGCTGTGGATGGATAAGCTCCCAACGCTGGATGCCCATTTCTTGTAAATATTGATTTTCGTGATGTGACATCTGTTTATGACCTCATTGAACATCGCAATCCTAACAAATCAGCGCCAAGACAGAAACCGTTAATCATCCAATGACCCAAGAGCTATACCCAAACAACTTGAAGTAGCAGGTAGGCGACAAGTGAATTCATCCCCATGAGCCTAGAGAAACGATGTGATTGGAGTGAGCGAACGTAGCCAACACCAAGGCAGCTTCAAGTGGTAAGGGCATAAAAGTAAACAGGGAGCACTGGGCTCCCTGTTTTGAATAGAAATACGGTGATTAAAGATCGTTGAACTCTGGGCAATATTCAATCAAACCAGCTCGCCCATTCAATTCACCGTCGACTAATGCAACGATCTGAAACACGCCGACGGGAACATCCCAACGACAACGAAAATCAGATTTCGCCGCCTCTTTAAAGCCAAAGCGTTGATAATAATCCGGGTTGCCCAAAACGACACAGGCTGGATAATCGAACTCAGCCAAACAGATTAACCCTTCTTTCACCAACGAGGTGGCGACACCTTGATTTCGCCACTCTTTTTTCACGGCCAACGGTGCAAGCCCTTGCCAATTTAAGTCTTCACTATTGAGTAAGACCGGGCTAAACATCACATGACCAACGACTTCGCCGTCATCATCACAAGCCACCAAAGAGAGTGTCAAATGGCTGTTTTCCCTTAATGTCATGACCAAATTAGCTTCAGCATCTGTCTCAAAGGCTGATTTTAATAAGCGGTCAATCGCTAAGATATCCGCTGGCGCTTCAGTTCGAATAAGCATTCATTACCTCATTTTGTGTCACTGGCGATTGTACGCCCTTATGCACAAAATCTGCTAGCTGATTTATTAACATCTGGAAGGGTTTTGGTAAAAGCTCTAGGTCAACACTGTCCATCAGGTTCTTCACCTCTAACCCCAGTTCGGTATCCCCTTCAATGGAGAGTCGACGTTGAAAGAACAGCGTATCAGGATCTTCTTTTCGACCAGCAATCAACACCATATCATTTAGGTTACCGCTAAAGCTGACATCTTCCACTTCCGTCTTATCAGACACAACAAGTTGTTCCGCTTGATAGCTGATATACCAATTCAAATTCAAATCGCGAATTGAAACCTTTAACCATTTCCCATCAAGAAATTCAAAGTCACCTTCTTGCAAAGCCTCATGAAATATAGTTTTCAACCCTTCTAGCAAGGCTTTTTTTTGTACAACTTGCGGTAAGAAGTGGACTGGGGATCGCAAAATTGAAGCGGCGTTTTGAACTAGTTGAGTACGAATCTTGTGAATCACGAGCGTTATCCGTTACTTTGTAATGCAATAGTACCTAATCATAATGGATGTGGGGGTGCAAATTCCTGTGATGCATCAAAAAACGTACATTGTTTGAGAACCTTTTCTAGCTTAGTAATCAAAGTTATAGTTAATGTGTTACTTACGTTGTAACATCCTCATGAATATAAGTGCTCTGGAGAGTGGTAGTAGCTTGATGCCTTCGCAACATTTACAACATTGGTTTGCAAAAATCACGTCGAACAGTCCGTTTTTTTTTGCTGTCTTAAACGATCAACATAACTATGTGATGGTCAATGAGCGCTATTGTGATATTGCAGGTTTGAGCACGACCGAATTGGTTGGAATGAATGACTCACAAATTCTAGGAGAGCATTTCTACCGTCATCTAAAACCCTATTATGAACGAGCATTTCAAGGAGAAACGCTTGAAACTGAACTGACGCTTCACGAGATCGATTTAGAAACGAGTTTGCATTTCTCTTTATCGCCTATCATGGGTGATAAAAAAGTCGAAAATATTGTGTTTCACGCCATCGACACCTCCGAAAAACAGATCCTCATTCGCTCATTAGAAGAGTCGGAAAATAAGTTTTCAACCTTGACTAGCTTGCTTCCCGATGGATTGTTGCTGGTCGATGACGACTGCATTATCTCTGCTAACCCCGCATCGGCTCGTTTACTCGGTTTTGAAAATACCTCAGAGCTTCTTGGTGAAGAGTTATCGCGCTTGTTTGTCGATGAAAAAAGTAAAACCGTATTCAGCTCTCCACTCAGTTTATTACTCACAGGGGCTCCACTAGTCTGCCTCACTGGGCCAAAGTGTGGCTTTGAACGTAAAGTTCAACTGCACGCTGGAGCAACCGTCGTGCTGGGCAACAGCTCACAACTGATTTTGATTCAAGATGCAGAAGACGCACCTAAGCAGTTGTCTTCGACCATGCATGCTGATATCCACATTGACTCGCTGACAGGCTTGTACAATCGTTTTGGTTTTACTAAACGTTTAGAACAGTTCATTCAAAATGAAACACCCCTTGTTATGCTCTATTTAGACATTGATAACTTCAAAAACATCAATGACTCTTTAGGCCATCATATTGGCGATAAAGTCATTAAAGAGGTCTCAGCACGGCTGAAACGTTTACTACCGCAACAAGCCATTGTGGGCCACCTTGGCGGCGATGAATTTGGGCTAATACTGCCTGATCCTGAAAATAGTCGCGCCGCTGAAATGTTGGCTGAACGCATCATTTCTTTGATTAACCAACCGTTTGATCTGCACCATTTCAGTAAACGCTTAGCCTGCTCCATAGGTAGTGTCGCCTACCCTGGTGACGGTAACGATGCACGCGTATTGTTGCAAAACGCCGATACGGCGATGTATGAAGCCAAAGATCGTGGTAGAAACCGTTTGATTAAGTTCAACGATCAAATGAACAAAGAAGCGCGCATGCGCTTATGGCTTGAAATTGAACTGCAAAAAGCGCTGCAACAAAATGGCCTTGAAGTGTGGTATCAACCGAAAGTAAATGC
This sequence comes from Vibrio ordalii ATCC 33509, assembly GCA_000257205.1. GTDB lineage: Bacteria > Pseudomonadota > Gammaproteobacteria > Enterobacterales > Vibrionaceae > Vibrio > Vibrio ordalii. The sequence continues at coordinate 7,659 of AEZC01000091.1, forward strand.
TCGCGACTTCAGCATCAATGGTGCGGAAGCTTTGGTGCGCTGGAAACACCCTGTGGAAGGGTATATCAATCCGAGCGCTTTTATTCCTGTCGCGGAAAAAGCTGGGCTGATTGAACATTTAGGCCGAGTGGTGATGCGTGATGTCTTCTCGACCGTAAAACGCTGGAAGCTGCAAGGTATTTTACCAGGTCGCGTGGCGATCAATTTATCGCCCGAACAGTTTTGTAACCCGAAGTTGATTGATTATATGGAAAAACTGCTTCGCACCACAGAGCTTGATGCAAACTGCATCACATTTGAACTGACCGAAAGTGCCGTCATGAGCGACAGCAAACACACCTTGCAAATGTTGAACGCAATCAAAAAACTGGGCTTTTCTCTGTCCATTGACGACTTTGGTACGGGGTATTCCTCGCTCTCTTATCTCGCTCGCTTCCCGATTGATGAACTTAAAATTGACCGCGCTTTTATAACGGATATCGATACGCTTCCTAAACAAATCACCGTCATTGAAAATATCATCAATTTAGGAAAATCACTCAACTTAACGGTCGTTGCCGAAGGTGTGGAAACTCAACAACAAGCCACACTGCTCTCTAATCTCAACTGTAACTCAATTCAAGGCTTCCATTTTTATCGGCCACAACCGAGGCAGGAAGTAGAAGAGTTATTCGTTCAAAATCGTCGTCATCGTTCTACTCCCAAATAAGTAAATCTCGTTTATTCGCCCCAAACCTGCCTTACATCAAATTTGCTATTCATAATGCTTCATAAAATACCACTACTTTCCCTTAGATATCGTATGGATCAATGGAACTTTTATGTCCTGCAGGTAACCTGCCTGCTCTAAAAACAGCGATCGATTGTGGTGCAGATGCGGTTTATATCGGCTTTAAAGATGATACTAATGCTCGCCACTTTGCTGGCCTTAATTTCGCAGGTAAGAAGTTAGATAAAGCGGTGCAATATGTTCATGATCACCATAAAAAAATTCATGTCGCGTTAAATACCTTCGCCCACCCTAATGGCTTCGAGCGTTGGACTCACGCCGTCGATAATGCCGCCAGTTTAGGCGTGGATGCGTTGATCATCGCCGATATCGCGGTATTGGATTATGCCGCTAATCGATATCCAGATCTCGAACTGCATCTTTCTGTGCAAGCCTCCGCCACCAACGTCGCCGCTATCGAGTTTTATAAGCAGAATTTCAATATTAAGCGGGTGGTGTTACCGCGAGTGCTATCAATCCATCAAGTCAAACAGCTCTCACGTAATATGATGAGTGACGTCGAACTTGAAGTATTTGCCTTTGGCAGCTTATGCATTATGTCTGAAGGGCGCTGTTATCTCTCTTCCTATATGACGGGAGAATCACCCAATACTGTCGGAGCCTGTTCGCCCGCGAAATATGTCCGCTGGCAAGAAACGGACTCGGGTTTGGAATCTCGCTTAAACGAAATTTTGATTGATAAATACGCAGCCGGAGAAAATGCAGGCTACCCAACCTTGTGCAAAGGTCGTTTTGAAGCGCAGATCGATGGGCAACCTAAACGCTACCACGCACTGGAAGAGCCAACCAGTTTGAATACGTTATCACTATTACCAGAACTGTTTGCAGCCAACGTTGCTTCCGTCAAAATTGAAGGTCGCCAACGTAGCCCTGCATATGTGGAGCAAGTGACGAAAACATGGCGCGCAGCGATTGATCGCTACCAAGCAAATCCACAAGCCTACCAAGTAGAAACGGCTTGGAACACCGCCTTAGCCAACGTATCTGAAGGCACGCAAACCACACTCGGCGCGTACCATCGCCAATGGCAATAAGAGAATGGAGAAGAGAATGAAATATGCGCTGGGTCCTTTACTCTATTTCTGGCCCAAACAAGAGGTGGAAAATTTTTATCAGCAGGCAATACAGAGCTCTGCTGATGTGATCTATTTGGGTGAATCGGTCTGCTCCAAGCGACGTGAGATAAAACCACAACACTGGTTTGAGATCGCCAAAGCGCTTTCACAAGCGGGTAAACAGGTTGTGCTCTCAACCATGGCGCTACTGGAAGCGCCGAGCGAAATCAATGTGATGAAAAAGTATATTGAGAATGGCGATTTTGCGATTGAAGCCAATGACGTTTCGGCGATTCAACTCGCCAGTGAAAAACGCCTTCCTTTTGTGGTTGGGCCCGCCGTGAATGCTTACAACGCGCGCACACTGCAACTGTTCCTAAAGCAAGGGATGATCCGTTGGTGCATGCCTGTTGAACTCTCCCGTGATTGGCTAATCAATGTATTGCAACAATGTGATGAGCTTGGTATCAAAAACCAGTTTGAAGTAGAAGTTTTTAGCCACGGATACCTGCCACTGGCTTACTCCGCACGCTGCTTTACCGCACGGGCCGAAAACCGTGCGAAGGATGAATGTGAGACTTGCTGTATCAAGTATCCAACCGGAATTCAGGTTCACAGCCAAGAAGGCCAAGCGGTATTTAACCTCAACGGTATCCAAACCCAGTCGGGCTATTGCTATAACCTTGCTAATGATTTGCCAAGCATGGCGGGATTGGTCGATGTCGTTCGTTTAAGCCCACTAGGTCTTGAGACATTCGAACATCTGTCGCAGTTCAAGGCCAATGAAAAAGGAGAGCATCCCTCCCCTTTAACCAATCACCAGTGTAACGGCTATTGGCACCAATTACCGGGCCTAGCGATTCAACAAAGCTGAGCGTAGCCTCCTCTTAGAGACAAGGGGGAGGCTCTTGTTAAGCGAACACGGTTTGCTTGGCGTTATCACAAGGTAGTGCACGCAAATCTCGCCACAACATCAAACCCACTACCAAACTTAACGCAATATTGGAAATGGGGAAGGCAATCCACACACCAGTCACACCATATAACTTAGGTAACAAATACAAAAACGGTAGTTGGATCGCCATATTACCAATGGTGACAAACATCGCCTTACTGCCACGATTGGTCGCTTGATAAAAGGCGGCGGCGATAACTAAAAATCCATCCAAAAAAAGCGCAAACATATGCAGTTTTAAGCCCAGCACCGCGCTTGCCATCAATTGCGGGTCGGTTGAATTAAAGATCGCCACAACCTGAGTGGAAAACAAGTTCAGCAGCACCACAAAACCCAGCCCGCCAAGCACAGCAATGCTCATTGCAATTTTGAGCAGTTTTCTAATATGAAGATAGTTTTTGGCACCATAATTGAAGTTAACTAACGGCTGCATACCATTCGCGATGCCCTCTGCCGTTAAATAATAAACCGTGACGATATAGCCTAATATCGCGTATGCCCCAACAAGTGCCGCGCTGCCATAGTGAGCAAATAGGCTGTTGTGCACCGCCACCATCATCGAACCATAGGCATACATAAAAAAGCTTGAAGTACCAATAACAACAATTTGCGGTAATAAAGACCATTGAACTCGCATCACCGAGAGTGACAGCCGCAGCTTGGAACGTTTCGAAAAGAAATAGCCTATGCCTAATACCGTCACACTTAATTGTGCGAGTGCCGTTGCGATGGCGGCACCAGTAAGTTCCCAATGTAAAACGGCAATAAACAGATAATCGAAGAGAATATTGATTATCGCACCACTCACCATCAGCAATGTGGCTAAATTAGGGCTGTCGTCGTTTCGTAACAAGAAAGGCATCGCAATAGAGCCAAGCGTAAAGACACAAGCGATCACTAATACTTGCAAATATTGCAAGCCAAGTTCGTAGACTCGTCCTTCAACGCCTTGCCACGCAATGAAATCGTCCGCAAGAAACCATAGAATTGTCGCCACCGCAGGAGCTAGCATCACAAGCAACAATAGGCCAGTCGCAAGCACTTGCTTAGCTGCCGTCATGTTCCCTTCACCTTGCTTGATCGAAGCCAGAGCACCAGTTCCAACGCCCACCAACATGCCAAGCCCTAAAATAAAGCCAATAATAGGCCACGCAACGTTAATGCCCGCCAATCCCTCAGCACCAACATAATGACCAATAAAAATACCATCCACCACTTGATACAAGCCATTGACTAACATAGCTGCCACGGTCGGAATGGTATAGCGCCAAAATTGGCGGTAAATTGAATTTTTCATAACAGACACCATAGTTAGCAAGGCTAACTATATAAATAAATTAAAGTAATACTTTGGATAACAACATATTAAAGCACAGTGCTTCTTCTTCCGAGAGATGCTTAGTCACTTGCTCTGCGACAACAGCGTACACTTTCGCTTCATCCGCTAAATGCTCACGCGCAGTATCGGTGAGAGAAACTCGGTAAGAACGCGCATCATCTTGGCATTGTGCCGTCTGAACCAACCCTTTATTTTTAAGCCTTTTAACCATATTTGATACCGATGGTTTACTCACTTCCATCTCATTGGCTAAATCAGTTAAGCGCAGTGGCAAAGAAGAGCTTTGAATCACTTTAAGGTAATCATATTCATTAAAGCTCAATTGTGAAATGGGATCAGCTTTGCTATACCGACGCCAGATTTTGGCACTAAAACGCTCTAATTTTTCTAAGTTAGCTTCTAGTTTCACTGTTTTTCAAATTAAAATGGTTATCAAGGCTAACTATTTTATGGATCTTTAGATCGTTAAGCAACAAAAAAGCCGCTGAAAAAGTCAGCGGCTTTAAGGAAAAGGGTATAAATAAGGTACTTATTGCTGAGACTCTGGCTGCTCAGCTTTCGCCTTAGCTAAATAGTCAGCTCTTACTTGCTGGAAAATTTTCCCCAATTCAAGATAAGCGTATCGATGCTCAACATATTCGTAGACGTTAAATGACAACGCAAGCTTGTACAAGGCGATCGCGTGCGCGTAATTTCCCTCTTGTTGGTAACGCTTAGCGAGATAAAAATAGACCTCAGTTAAACGCTGTGCTTGTATCGCATTACCGCTGCCTTCTTCTAAGATCATCTTAAAAGCTTGCTCTTCCGATATCTCCTTAAGGGTTAACGCAACCAAGAGCCATCCCCATTGATCATCTCGAACTTTATAGCGATTGAAGAGATCCACACGTGCCTGCAAAGGCTCGCTTTCACTTTGAATAATGTATAGCCACAATGCACGAAAGGGATCGCTAGGATCATGTTGATAATGTGCGCGAATCTCTTCCAGCGCAAGTTCTGTACGGTCGCCGTAATAAAGTGCGATGGCTCTGTTACGCTCAGCGTAAAAATTGTCAGGTTCAAGTTCTAATGTCGAATCAAATGCCTCATAAGCGGCATCAAACTCTGCAACTTGCGTGTAATACACGCCTAATAAATTAAAGATATCAGGCTGCGCCGGGTTAAGCGCGAGTGACTGCTCAAAATCTAAACGTGCTAAAGTGCGTAGCCCAACACTGTCGTAGTTGTTACCACGCTCATAAAACATTTTAGCCCGCACATCATCAGGCAGATCAGTACGTTGTAGCAGTTGCGTCAAACGCGCTATCTGAACTTGTTGCTGTAATGAAGACTGCAATGGCACTGCCATCGGAGGGTATACCCATTGACTTTGATTGTCATTTTGAGTTGACGCGCAGCCCGACATCATCAGTATCAAAGCACTCAATGCGGCCGTTGGAAACCATTTCACAAATAAAACTCCTGTGTACCCCAAAGCCCAAGATAAGTGGGTGTATCGCATTAATCTAGGCATGAAAAAGGGAGCGAATAACGCTCCCTTTATATCATGCTTTATGTTGAAAAGGCGACTAAAGCGCCGTGCTTCTCAAGCTTAAAGTGGTCTTATTCAGCCGTTGGTGCTGCGACAACTTCTTCAGCTGGTTTCTCTACCGCTTCTTTCATGCTTAGACGAACACGGCCTTGGCGGTCGATTTCAAGTACTTTAACTTGAACTTCTTGGCCTTCTTTCAAGTAATCAGACACTTTCTCGATGCGTTGATCCGCGATTTGAGAAATGTGTACCAGACCATCTTTACCAGGAAGAATGTTAACGAACGCGCCAAAATCAGCCAGACGAGCGACCTTACCAGTATAGATAGCGCCGACTTCAACTTCAGCCGTGATCTCTTCAATGCGACGAATCGCTTCTTTAGCTTGAGCGCTATCGGTTGCCGCAATCTTGATTGTGCCGTCATCTTCGATTTCGATGGTTGTGCCCGTCTCTTCAGTTAGAGCACGGATCACCGCACCACCTTTACCGATCACGTCTTTGATTTTCTCAGAGCTGATCTTCATGGTGTAAATGCGTGGTGCAAATTCAGAAATCTCAGCACGAGCACCAGAGATCGCTTGATCCATCACAGAAAGGATATGCTTACGTGCACCTTGTGCTTGGTTTAGCGCAATTTGCATGATCTCTTTGGTGATACCTTCGATCTTAATGTCCATTTGCAGTGCAGTGATACCTTGGTTAGTACCCGCTACTTTAAAGTCCATGTCACCTAGGTGATCTTCATCACCAAGAATGTCAGAAAGAACAACGAAATCATCGCCTTCTTTAACAAGACCCATTGCAATACCTGCAACAGAAGACTTGATTGGTACACCTGCATCCATCAGAGCAAGAGAAGTACCACATACCGAAGCCATTGAAGATGAACCGTTAGATTCTGTGATTTCTGATACGACACGAACTGTGTATGGGAACTCTTCTACTGAAGGCATAACAGCAGCGATACCACGCTTAGCCAGTTTACCGTGGCCGATTTCACGACGCTTAGGAGAGCCTACAAAACCAGTTTCGCCCACACAGTATGGAGGGAAGTTGTAGTGTAGTAGGAAGTTATCTTTACGCTCACCTGTTAGCTCATCGATGATTTGAGCATCACGCTGAGTACCAAGAGTAGCGGTTACGATTGCCTGAGTTTCACCACGAGTAAATAGTGCAGAACCGTGAGTACGAGGAAGAATACCAGTGCGTACGTCTAGCGCACGAACCATGTCTTTTTCACGACCGTCAATACGTGGGTTGCCAGCAATAATGCTACGACGTACAACCGTCTTCTCTAGATCGTGGAAGATAGTGTGGATTTCTTTCGCATTTGCTTCAGGATCTTCAGCAAGAATTACTTTGTTTACTTCAGCAGCAATTTCATGAATACGATCGTAACGAGCCATTTTTTCAGTGATTTTGTAAGCTTCAACAAGCTTAGCTTCTGCTAGTTCAGCGATCTTGCTGTTAAGTACTGTGTTCTCTTGAGGAGCAACCCAATCCCAAGCTGGAGTGGCAACTTCAGCAGCAAATTCATTGATCGCTTTAATCACAGCTTGTTGTTGGTCGTGGCCGTAAACAACCGCTGCTAGCATTTCTTCTTCAGTTAGGTTATCCGCTTCTGACTCAACCATCAGTACCGCGTTGTCTGTACCTGCAACCACAAGATCAAGACGAGATACAGCAAGCTCGGTCATGCTTGGGTTAAGCACTAATTGACCATCAATGTGACCCACGCGCGCCGCGCCAATAGGACCATTGAATGGAATACCAGAGATAGCAAGTGCTGCTGAAGTACCAATCATAGTTACGATGTCAGGTTGAACGTCTGGGTTTACAGACATCACTGTCGCGATGACTTGAACTTCATTTTTAAATGCATTAGGGAAAAGAGGACGAATTGGGCGGTCAATCAGACGCGCAGTCAAAGTTTCGCCTTCTGATGGACGACCTTCACGCTTGAAGAAGCCACCTGGAATTTTACCCGCTGCGTAAGTACGCTCTTGGTAGTTAACAGTAAGAGGGAAGAAGTCTTGACCTTCTACTGCTTCTTTTTTACCAACAACAGAAACGAATACCGCAGTATCGTTCATAGTGACCATAACGGCCGATGTAGCTTGGCGTGCGATAACGCCGGTTTCTAGAGTGACGGTATGATTACCGTATTGGAATGATTTCACTACTGGTTTATCAAACATTGTTTATCCTTGCTCTAGAGTTGCCTCTAGATTGAATGAAATAACACTCAAGACATTACGAATCGCGACTAGTAAAAATAGGCTCTATATCACGGGAAACAAAGCGTTGGGCTTGCCGCTCCCACTGGTATCTGAACGCTACTTTTAATAGCCGCGACCTGCTGGCCGACTTCGGTGACTGTAATGCTATGAGTATGAAGCGTTAAAGTACATACAACACACTTTAACGGCGGGTAGTATAGCGACTTAGGAGAGATTGTGCCAAATTTAGATAACAAAAAAGGGGCTAAAAGCCCCTTTTCTGAACAAACTGATCTTAGCGACGTAGCTCAAGACGTTTGATTAGGTCTTGGTAACGACCTAAATCTTTACCTTTTAGGTAGTCTAGAAGCTTACGACGGCTTGAAACCATGCGTAGTAGACCACGACGGCTGTGGTGATCGCCTTTGTGAGTTTTGAAGTGACCTTGTAGGTGGTTGATAGAAGCAGTTAGTAGTGCTACTTGTACTTCTGGTGAACCAGTGTCGCCTTCGCCACGTGCGTATTCAGCAACGATTGCCGCTTTAGTTTCTGCATTCAGAGACATAATGCTCTCCTAATAAGAGTAAGTTTAAAGGTGTAGCAGCCAATCTCTGATTCAGCCGCTACGCGAAGCCGGGATTATAGGGAAATCCCCAACGTTAAGCAATAGCTATTTAAAGCGACTCTTCGTCTCTAAAAACGACCAATCGCTTAGGCGCAACACGACCATCTTGGTCAATTTCACCCACACCGATAAAGAGTTTCTCTTCACCCATGGTCATGCGCACTGTGCCATCAAGTGGCACACCCAACACTTGCACTGGTTGGCCATGTTGTACCATGTCTGCCAACTCAGGAATAAGGTTAACTTCCGGCAAATCTTGCACCGCACTGTCCATTGGCATCAATAACGAGTCCAGCACATTTTTCGGTGCGACATCATCACGCAGCGCCTGTTGCAGCAATGCATCAAGTTGCTCTAAAGTCACCATTTTCTCATATGGATACTTCGCGACCGCAGTGCGGCGCAACATGGTTACATGTGCACCACAACCAAGCATTTCACCTAAGTCATCCACGATAGTGCGGATATAAGTGCCTTTCGAACAGTGCACATCCATTTCAACTTCATCATCTTCGAAACGGATCAATTCAATTTCATAGACAGTGATTTTTCGAGACTCGCGCGGAATATCAATGCCTTCACGAGCGTATTCATATAGAGGACGGCCTTGATATTTCAGTGCAGAAAACATTGACGGAATTTGGTCGGTTTCACCACGAAAACGCTCAATGCACTCTCGCAGGGTGTTTAATTGCACATTAACTGGGCGTGTTTCCACTACCTCTCCGTCTGAATCAGAGGTATTGGTTCGCTCACCCAGTTTTGCAATGACTCGATAGCGCTTATCTGAATCAAGTAAAAACTGAGAGAATTTTGTCGCTTCACCAAGGCAAATAGGCAACATTCCTGTTGCCAAGGGATCGAGCGCACCAGTATGTCCGGCTTTTTCTGCAAAATAAATACGTTTTACTTTTTGTAAGGCATCATTCGAGGAGATACCCGTTGGCTTATCCAGTAAAATTACCCCGTTAATTGGGCGACCTTTACGACGACGAGCCATCTATTCATTCCCTTCTTCTGCAGACGCTTCATCTTCACGTCCTGCCTCTTTCTGTCTGCGCTTATCATTGCTGACCACTTCAGTCACCAAGTTGGACATGCGCATACCTTCAACCAAAGTATTGTCATAAGTGAAGCGAATTTCTGGTGTCAAACGTAAGCGAATACGTTTGCCAAGCATCATGCGGATATGAACTTCATGCTCTTTTAACGCAGCTAAGCAGCTTTCTGGGGTCTGCTCACCAACGCATAGAAACGTCACAAACACTTTTGCATAAGCAAGGTCACGTGACACTTCGACTTCTGAAATAGTCACCATACCTAAGCGTGAGTCGCGGACTTCACGTTGTATGATCATGGCGAGTTCTTTTTGCAGCTGTTGGGATACGCGCTGCGTGCGGCTAAATTCTTTTGACATATCTTTTCTCACATATAGAAAGAATGGGGGGATGGTTCAACCCAGCCCCCCATGGTGTATTCAACAACCGATTACTGTCTATTTCAATACAGCAACGTCAGTCAATTAATCCAGTGTACGTTTAATTTCCACTGTTTCGAAGACTTCGATTTGGTCACCAACGCGAACATCATTGTAGTTCTTAACGCCGATACCACATTCGTAGCCATTCTTCACTTCTTGTACGTCATCTTTAAAGCGACGTAGCGACTCAAGCTCACCTTCGTAGATAACCACGTTATCACGTAGAACACGGATAGGGCTATTACGTTTGATAACGCCTTCAGTCACCATACAACCAGCAACTGCGCCTAGTTTAGGTGATTTAAATACTTCACGAACCTGAGCAAGACCAATGATCTCTTGCTTAAACTCTGGTGCTAGCATGCCGCTCATGGCCGCTTTTACTTCATCAATCAATTGGTAAATGATTGAGTAGTATCGTAGGTCTAAGTTTTCAGATTCGATAGTACGACGAGCCGACGCATCAGCACGAACGTTAAAGCCAAGCACGATAGCGTTAGAAGCCGCTGCAAGTACTGCGTCAGTTTCTGTAATACCACCGACACCAGAACCTACGATGTTCACTTTCACTTCATCAGTTGAAAGGTTACGCAGTGAATCCGCAATGGCTTCAACCGAACCTTGAACGTCTGCTTTTAGTACCACGTTCAGTTCAGCCACTTCACCCGCGGTCATGTTAGAGAACATGTTTTCGAGCTTAGATTTCTGCTGACGAGCAAGCTTCACATCACGGAATTTACCTTGACGATAATTTGCCACTTCACGTGCTTTACGCTCATCACGAACTACTGTTGCTTCATCACCAGCAGCTGGAACACCAGACAAACCTAGAATTTCAACAGGGATTGATGGGCCCGCTTCCGTAACTTCGTTACCCGTTTCGTCGCGCATCGCACGAACACGGCCATATTCTTGACCACACAGTACGATGTCGCCTTTGCGTAGTGTTCCTGATTGAACAAGAACGGTTGCCACAGGGCCACGGCCTTTATCAAGGCGAGATTCAACTACCACACCAGACGCCATACCATCTTTAACAGCATGAAGTTCAAGAACTTCAGCTTGAAGTAGGATAGCTTCTAGTAGGCCTTCAATATTGGTTCCCTGTTTTGCAGAGATGTGAACAAACATGTTCTCACCGCCCCACTCTTCAGGAATGATGTTGTGTTGAGCAAGCTCATTTTTCACGCCATCTGGGTTTGCGCCATCTTTATCGATTTTGTTTACTGCAACGATAAGTGGCACACTCGCCGCTTTCGCATGTTGAATCGCTTCAACTGTTTGTGGCATCACGCCATCGTCTGCTGCAACAACCAATACAACGATATCTGTCGCTTGAGCACCACGAGCACGCATTGAAGTAAACGCAGCGTGTCCAGGAGTATCAAGGAAGGTAATCATACCGTTTGGTGTTTCAACATGGTAAGCACCAATGTGCTGAGTAATACCACCGGCCTCCCCTGAGGCAACGTGTGTGCGACGGATGTAATCAAGTGTTGATGTCTTACCGTGGTCAACGTGGCCCATGATAGTAACAACTGGCGCACGAGGCACTGCTTCAAACTTGTTATCACGGTCAGAAAGGATCGCTTCTTCCAGTTCATTCTCCTTACGGATAAGAACTTTATGGCCCATTTCTTCGGCAACTAATTGCGCGGTTTCCTGGTCGATCACTTGGTTGATGGTTGCCATAGCGCCCATCTTCATCATTACTTTGATAACTTCAGTTGCTTTCACTGACATTTTGCTTGCCAGTTCAGAAAGAACAATCGTTTCACCGATCACAACATCTTGCTTAGCGACAACCGCTGTTTTATCAAAACCATGTTGCATCGATGCAGGTTTAGCCATACGACCTTTACGAGCTTTGCCTCGGCGCGTACCGCGCTCTTGCTTATCATCCTGAGATGATATTTTGCTCTTATTAGCTTTCGTAGATTTACGGCTAGCACCTTCTTCACGGCGATCTGCTTCATCTTCGGCTTCACGTGCATACGTTGAAGTCGTAACATGGTAATCTGTATTTTCTTCCATACTACCCTTTTTCTCTTCTTCAGCAGACCAACGCTCTTTATTCTTCTCAGCCAATTCACGTGCTATTTCTAGCTGGCGCTGACTTTCCTCTTCAGCTTTACGTAATGCTTCGGCTTCTTGACGACGTTTAAGCTCTTCGGCTTCTTTTCGCGCTGCTTCTTGCTTCATTTTATTTTCAGCAGAAAGTTCTGGTTTCACTGCAGAACGTTTTGCTTTCTCATCCGCGTTAGCTGTTGCATTGCTTTGTGCTTCAACCTTCGCTTTCTCTTGTGCCTCACGCTTCGCTTTTTCTTCGGCTTCACGCTTTGCTTTTTCTTGTGCTTCACGTGCTGCTAATTCTTGTGCTTCACGTTGCGCAGCTTCTTCCGCTTCACGTGTTGCTTCGTCATCTGCTGCGCTGCGCTTAACGTAAGTCCGTTTTTTACGCACTTCAACTTGAACATTCTTACTTTTGCCGCCACCGGCATTGACGCTTAGTGTACTGCGTGTTTTTCGCTGCAACGTCAAACGAGTCGGCTCGGAGTCACCCGTCGTGTCACCGTGCTCTTTTCTAAGATGCGACAATAGCTTGTGCTTTTCGTCATCAGAAACGTTATCAGAACTCGTTTTGTTCATGCCTGCATCAGCAAGTTGTTCTAACAAGCGGTCAACTGGCGTACCAATTTCTTCACTCAGTGCTTTAACTGTAAGTTGTGTCATGCCGCTCTCTCCCCTTGCTGAGAATTATTCTTCTTCGCTAAACCAACAAATATTGCGCGCTGCCATGATCAGTTGACCTGCGCGTTCTTCTGTTAGACCTTCAATATTTTCGAGGTCATCAATACCTTGGTCAGCAAGATCTTCTAATGTAACTACGCCTTTTGCTGCGAGTTTAAAGGCCATTTCACGCTCTAAACCTGCTAGTGAAAGCAGATCTTCCGCTGGCTCTAACCCTTCAAAAGACTCTTCTTGTGCTAATGCGATCGTAGTCAACGCATCCTTCGCACGAGTACGCAATGTTTCAATAATATCTTCATCAAGACCGTCAACTTCAAGTAGCTCTGCAACTGGTACATAAGCCACTTCTTCAAGCGTTGAGAAGCCTTCTTCAACCAATAACTCAGCGAAGTCTTGCTCAATATCAAGATACTTCATGAAGTTTTCAATAGAAGCCATCGACTCTTCTTGATGTTTTTTCTGTAGATCAGCAACCGTCATGACATTCAATTCCCAACCGGTCAGTTGAGAAGCGAGACGTACGTTTTGACCATTACGACCGATTGCTTGCGCTAGGTTATCCGCTTCAACAGCAATATCAATTGAGTGCGTATCTTCATCCATGATGATCGATGCAACATCTGCTGGTACCATTGCATTGATAACAAATTGGGCTGGGTTATCATCCCAAAGAACGATATCAATGCGCTCACCGCCAAGTTCACTCGATACGGCTTGAACACGTGCTCCACGCATACCGACACAGGCGCCCACAGGGTCAATGCGTTTGTCATTGGTTTTGACTGCAATTTTCGCACGCGAACCCGGATCACGAGCCGCGGCTTTCAATTCAATCAGCTCTTCACCTATTTCTGGCACTTCTACACGGAATAGCTCAGCGAGCATTTCTGGTTTTGAACGAGTAATGAAGAGTTGGAATCCGCGCGCTTCAGGACGTACCGCATATAGCAGACCACGCACTCGGTCACCTGGACGAAAGTTTTCACGCGGTAGCTGGTCATCACGTAAAATAACCGCTTCAGCGTTATTACCTAAATCCAGAATAACCGAATCACGGTTTACTTTCTTAACAACGCCAGTAACCAACTCACCTTCGTTATCAATAAACTGTTCGACGATTTGCGCACGTTCAGCTTCACGCACTTTTTGTACGATAACCTGTTTTGCTGTTTGTGTTGTAATACGGTCAAAGGTCACTGATTCAATTTGATCTTCAATATATTGACCAAGTTCAGCCGTTTCGTCGTCGTATTTAGCTGCATCGTATGAAATTTCTTTTGTTGGATGTTCAACATTTTCAACGATTAACCAACGGCGAAAAGTTTCAAACTCACCCGTTTTACGGTCGATAGCAACACGTACATCGACTTCAATTTCATGTTTCTTCTTTGTTGATGTGGCAAGCGCAGTTTCAAGCGCCTCAAAAATACGCTCACGAGGTACGGCCTTCTCGTTCGAAACCGCCTCAACTACCGCTAAAATTTCTTTACTCATTTAATCTAGCCTCTTAAGCTCTTTTCTCTAGGAGAACTAAAATTTAGGGATCAGGTTAGCTTTAGAAATATTGCTTATCGCAAATAGTTCTTCTTTCCCATCAACGCTAATTGCAACGGTTTCGCCATCAATAGAATGGATAATTCCTTTCCATTTGCGACGGTTGCCGACACCCATTTTCAAAACGATGCTGACTTCGTGACCAATAAACTGTTCATAATGCGCTGCTTTAAAAAGTGGTCTCTCTAAACCTGGTGAAGAAACTTCTAGGTTGTAAGCCACAGAAATTGGATCTTCAACATCGAGCACAGCACTCACTTGATGGCTCACTTCTGCGCAATCATCAACGTTAATACCGTTTTCATGATCAATATAGATGCGTAATGTTGAGTGCTCTCCGGCACGAATAAATTCTAATCCAACTAACTCATAACCTGATGCCGCTACTGGAGCGTCAAGCATTTCAGTAAGTTGTCTTTCTAAACCAGTCATTTAAACCACTCCAGAAACAAAAAAAGGGCACAGAGCCCAATTTAAATTCCAAGCAACTATCTGAAAATCTCATACTTGAGAAACTCAGATAACAAAAAACCC
>AEZC01000092.1 GCA_000257205.1 Vibrio ordalii ATCC 33509
TGTCTAAAGCAAAATTTGAACGTACGAAACCGCACGTAAACGTTGGTACTATCGGCCACGTTGACCACGGTAAAACAACTCTAACTGCTGCTATCTGTACTACACTTGCAAAAGTGTACGGTGGTGAAGCGAAAGACTTCGCATCTATCGATAACGCTCCAGAAGAGCGCGAGCGCGGTATTACAATCAATACTTCTCACGTAGAGTACGATACACCAGCACGCCACTACGCACACGTAGACTGCCCAGGACACGCTGACTATGTTAAAAACATGATCACAGGTGCTGCGCAAATGGACGGCGGTATCCTAGTTGTTGCTGCAACAGATGGCCCAATGCCACAAACTCGTGAGCACATCCTACTTGGTCGCCAAGTTGGTATTCCTTACATCATCGTATTCATGAACAAATGTGACATGGTTGATGATGAAGAGCTTCTAGAGCTAGTAGAAATGGAAGTTCGTGAGCTTCTATCTGAGTACGATTTCCCAGGTGATGACCTTCCAGTTATCCAAGGTTCTGCACTAGGCGCACTAAACGGCGAAGAGCAGTGGGAAGCGAAAATCCTTGAGCTTGCTGAAGCGCTAGACACTTACATTCCAGAGCCTGAGCGTGCAGTAGACCAAGCATTCCTACTACCAATCGAAGACGTATTCTCAATCCAAGGTCGTGGTACAGTAGTCACTGGCCGTATCGAGCGCGGTATCCTACGTGTAGGTGACGAAGTTGCGATCATTGGTATCAAAGACACAATCACAACGACTTGTACAGGTGTTGAGATGTTCCGTAAGCTGCTTGACGAAGGTCGTGCAGGTGAGAACGTTGGTGCACTTCTACGTGGTACTAAGCGTGATGAAGTAGAACGTGGTCAAGTACTAGCTAAACCAGGTTCAATCACTCCACACACTAAGTTCGAGTCAGAAGTGTATGTACTGTCTAAAGATGAAGGCGGCCGTCATACTCCGTTCTTCAAAGGCTACCGTCCACAGTTCTACTTCCGTACAACGGACGTAACAGGCGATATCTCTCTACCAGAAGGCGTAGAGATGGTAATGCCAGGCGACAACATCCAAATGGTTGTAGAGCTAATCGCTCCAATCGCGATGGATGAAGGTCTACGTTTCGCGATCCGTGAAGGTGGTCGTACAGTAGGTGCTGGTGTTGTTGCTAAAGTTATCGCTTAATTT
>AEZC01000093.1 GCA_000257205.1 Vibrio ordalii ATCC 33509
CGATCGTGTTCCTTCCTAGTTATGATTCGTCTTGAGTCACATATAGCTCAAGACGCGCCAGAAATTGCTATTTTATGCGCCAACTCTCATCAGCGCAATAGATTCGTTATTAAACAAATAACAGTTAACCACGTTCTGCAATGATTGCTTCTGCAACATTTTTTGGCACATCAGCGTACTCTGCAAACTCCATGGAGTAAGAGGCGCGACCCTGAGTGGCAGACCGTAAGTCTGTTGCATAACCAAACATTTCCGATAGAGGGACTCTAGCATGGATAATCTTAAGGCCTGCATGGCCTTCATCCATACCTTCAATCATGCCGCGACGACGGTTTAAGTCACCCACAACATCACCCATCCAATCTTCTGGAGTAGTTACTTCAACTTTCATCATTGGTTCAAGAAGAACAGGCTGCGCTTCTAAAGCACCTTTCTTGAACGCCATCGAACCAGCAATCTTAAACGCCATCTCGCTTGAGTCGACATCATGATATGAACCATCGAATAATGTCGCTTTCACATCCAGAATCGGATAACCAGCTAACACACCGTTGTTCATTTGCTCTTCGATACCTTTCGCAACCGAGCTGATGTATTCCTTAGGAATCACACCACCAACGATTTCGTCGACAAAGACAAAGCCTTCACCGAGTTCCGCAGGTTCAATCTTAAGCCAAACGTGACCATATTGACCACGACCACCAGATTGACGAACGAACTTGCCTTCTACTTCCGCTTTTCCACGGATAGTTTCGCGGTAAGCCACTTGTGGTTTACCCACGTTACAGTCGACACTGAACTCACGCTTCATGCGATCAACAATGATGTCTAGGTGAAGCTCACCCATACCAGAGATCAACGTTTGACCTGTTTCCTTATCGGTTTCGACACGGAAAGATGGGTCTTCTGCCGCCAGTTTACCTAGCGCAATACCCATTTTTTCTTGGTCAGCTTTAGAGCGAGGCTCTACCGCAATTTGAATCACTGGCTCAGGGAATTCCATGCGCTCAAGAACCACTTTGTGGTCTGGGTTACATAGCGTATCGCCTGTCGTGACATCTTTTAAGCCGATCGCAGCCGCAATATCGCCAGCACGAACTTCTTTAATCTCTTCACGTTTGTTGGCATGCATCTGTACGATACGACCAAAACGTTCTTTTTTCTGTTTCACTGAGTTGTAAACGGCATCGCCAGAGTTCACCACACCAGAGTAAACACGCATGAAAGTCAATGTCCCAACAAATGGGTCAGTGGCAATCTTAAATGCAAGTGCCGAGAAAGGTTCGTTGTCGTCAGCGTGACGTTCTACTTCGTTCTCGTTTTCATCCACGCCTTTAATGGCTGGTACATCTACCGGTGAAGGCAAATACTCAACAACCGCATCCAATACCGCCTGTACGCCTTTATTTTTAAAGGCACTACCACAAGTGGCCAATACGATTTCATTGTTAATGGTACGAGTGCGTAGCGCTTGTTTGATTTCCGCTTCTGTCAGCTCGCCGTCTTCAAGATACTTTTCCATTAACTCTTCACTAGCTTCCGCTGCCGCTTCTACTAGGTTGTTGTGCCATTCTTCGGCCAACTCAAGCATATCTTCTGGAATGTCTTCGTAAGTAAACGTCATGCCTTGATCGGCTTCATTCCAGTTGATGGCTTTCATCTTGATAAGGTCGATGACACCTTTGAACTCTTCTTCCGCGCCAATATTTAATTGAATAGGAACAGGAGTCGCACCAAGACGATGTTTAATTTGGTTTACAACGCGTAAAAAGTCTGCGCCAGCACGGTCCATTTTATTAACGAACACCATGCGAGGAACACCGTATTTGTCAGCTTGACGCCATACAGTTTCAGACTGGGGTTCAACACCAGATGAGCCACAGAATACAACCACTGCACCATCAAGCACACGAAGTGAACGCTCTACTTCAATTGTAAAGTCAACGTGTCCTGGGGTATCAATGATGTTTACGCGATGATCTTGGAACTGTGCTTCCATACCACGCCAGAAGGTTGTCGTAGCAGCAGAAGTGATAGTGATACCACGTTCTTGCTCCTGCTCCATCCAGTCCATGGTTGCTGCACCATCGTGAACTTCGCCGATTTTGTGCGAAAGGCCAGTGTAGAACAGAATACGCTCAGTAGTGGTTGTTTTGCCTGCATCTACGTGAGCACAGATACCGATGTTGCGGTAGCGCTCAATAGGAGTTTTCCGAGCCACGATTGTATCCTCTTACTAAGGTAATCCTTAGAGTATGAAAATGTGCTGCGAGAGAACCTCGCAGCACAGAAGGTATTACCAGCGGTAATGAGCGAATGCTTTGTTCGCTTCTGCCATACGGTGAACGTCTTCACGTTTCTTAACAGCAGTACCTTTATTTTCTGACGCGTCTAGCATTTCAGAAGCTAGGCGAGCAGCCATAGATTTTTCACCACGCTTACGCGCAGCATCAACTACCCAACGCATAGCAAGTGCGTTACGGCGAACCGGACGTACTTCTACTGGCACTTGGTAAGTTGAACCACCCACGCGGCGAGATTTAACTTCAACCGCTGGACGTACGTTTTCAAGAGCTTCTTCAAATACAGCTAAGTGACCTTTGCCAGATTTCTCAGCCATAGTGTCTAGTGCAGTGTAAACAATTTTCTCTGCAGTAGATTTTTTACCGTCAACCATAAGAATGTTAACGAATTTTGCCAGCAGTTCAGACTTGAACTTTGGATCTGGAAGGATCTTACGCTGACCAATAACGCGACGACGTGGCATGGATATTCTCCGTTGTCTTTTTCAGGTTATCCAAAACTTTTCAGTTTCTTCAAAAATTAAATAATTTAGTGTTTGGCCTTACTTAACGGAAATCCATTAAGATTTAGGACGTTTCACACCGTATTTAGAACGAGCTTGTTTACGGTCGTTTACGCCTGCACAGTCAAGTGCACCACGGATTGTGTGGTAACGCACACCTGGAAGGTCTTTTACACGACCACCACGGATAAGAACAACTGAGTGCTCTTGAAGGTTGTGACCTTCACCGCCGATGTACGAAGTCACTTCGAAGCCGTTCGTTAGACGAACACGACATACTTTACGAAGTGCTGAGTTAGGTTTTTTAGGTGTAGTAGTGTAAACACGTGTACATACACCACGTTTTTGTGGGCACGCTTCTAGTGCTGGCACGTTGCTTTTAACAACTTGCTTTACACGAGGATTGCGGACCAACTGGTTAATAGTTGCCATTAACTAGCTCCTGAATTTACTTAAAGTAAGCTTTGTGAAAAATCTAGTCCCTAGTGCACTTAGTACAAATAGGGACGCAAAATTCTATGCAGCAGTGAGAGGTGTGTCAAGAAATATACAGATCTTTTTTAACCACCATAAGTAAAGGGTGGGTAATAGAGGGGTAATAGCGACAAGAAAATCTACCAAGTTATTGATTTTTCATGATTAGTAGTAAGTTCAACCAAACCAGAGAAATCCACTTTGGTAATTTGTACTGAGCAGAGATCCTGCACCCCGCGCGCGCAGAGATCCTCAAGTAAGACATAAACCCTGTTCAGATCGTTGAGTAGTAAAAAAGAGCCCGCACTAGGGTTACTCATATACACCGCTTCTTCAACCAAGATAATACTATCCTCAGCCAAACAATAACGCTGCGCTAAGGCCAGTTTTGCCGTGTCTTTTACAATATGCAGCATAGGTATACCTTAGAAAGTTAGTACTTGATCGCACTCGTGAAGTAACTGAGCGATTTGCTGAGACGATTTTTTTTCAACATCGATTACCCATTGAGCCGATGCTAACCCCAACTCTTCAACGCTTTGCTCACACAGATAAAGGTGTTCAATATCGTATAACTCAAGCAGTTTAAACGCACTGATGTAGTCACGGCTAAGCAGTTGTTGCGGTGATTGGTTGGCAACGATTTGCGTCACCCCAAACCCAACAAAAAAGAGCGAGATCGCATCACAATAGGCAGAGGCTGCCAGTACAGCATCCAGCCCTTCTCTTCCAGCCGAACTAGAATGAGGCGAAGAATGAAAAACAAAACCGATTTTTTTCAAAACTGTACCACTCGATCTTGAGTCAATAACGCTTCAGCCAAACTTCCTAACCCAGTTTGTGCAAAACCTTGTGCCAAATTATGCGCAGTGAGCTGGTGTTGCTGAGCTTCATTTTCACTGATAATGCCACGACGCAACGCTGCAGCAACACAGGTTTCTAAGCGTACATGGTGTTCAGTAGACAGCTTCTGCCATGCTTTCACAAGATCAAACTCATCGTTCGCAGGCGCGGTGATCGCAGAGCCATTGAAAACACCATCTTGATAAAAAAATACTTGCTTGAGTGAATGCCCTTTTTCTAGCAATGCACAGGCAAACAGATAAGCACTACGCGCTGCCTGTGTGCCATACACTGAGCCATTGACCAATAATGTGTAACTCAATACTGGCTCCACTAACATTCATCTCCGGTCTTGCGTTGGCGAATGTAGAGATAGACAGTATGTTTAGAGATATTGAGCCGATCAGCTACGCGGTTAATCGCATCTTTGATGTCAAAAATGCCTTTGTCATACAGCTCCATCACGATCTGACGGTTCTTGGTATTGTTAGACACTGATTTATCGGCATTGATCTCTTCGATGGTACGCTCTACCGTCTGATCCACCAGCTCTTCTACATCACTGGCAAAGTTAACCGACGAGGCGGCTTCCTGAGCTTCCTGAGTCGGCATGAATGATTGCAGAACTTGTGAGAACGGAGCATCTAAATTGACGTTGATACAAAGTAAGCCAATGACTCGGTTATCACCATTACGAATCGCGACCGTAATCGATTTCATCAACACACCACCCTTGGCGCGAGAGAAATAAGAGCGTGAGAAATTACGCTGCGATCCTTCAATATCTTTCAGCATACACAGTGCAAGATCGGTGATCGGGGAACCAACTTGGCGGCCCGTATTTTCACCATTGGCAATTTTAATCGCCGAGGTATTGAGATCTTCTAATGAGTGCAAAACGATCTCACAAAAAGGGCCAATCAGGCTGGCGATACCGTCAACCACAGCTTCATAAGATCGAAGAATGATTTTATCGTGATCACTAAATGGCATCACGTGCACGGATTCCATTTCAAGCAACATATCCGCGTTTAGAGTTTCTGTCGTTGTCACTGTTATCTAGCCTTAGAGCGAAAAATCAACAAATTGACGTAAGTTTATCAGAAAATTTTAATCGAAAACTCTGTTAAGTCACTAACAAGTGATTTAGGACAACTAATTCGTGAGTCGTTAGAGACAGAAAAGGCCTGATTCATCAGGCCTTTGAGCTGGTTACAACGGTTCAACAATGGCTGATATTATTTAGCTGCATCGCTACCGTTATCAATTTTTAGTAACTCCACTTCAAACACAAGTGTTGAGTTTGCTGGAATAGTCGGCGTATCTTGCTCACCGTAAGCCAGTTGCGGCGGGATAACAAACTTGTATTTTGCTCCCACTTGCATCAGTTGCACACCTTCTGTCCAACCAGGAATAACCCGATTGAGTGGGAATGTCGCTGGCTCACCACGATCATACGAGCTATCAAATTGAGTACCGTCAGCCAGTGTCCCTTTGTAATGCACTTGAACGGTATCGGTCTCTTTTGGTGACTCACCTTTTGCTGGCGTCAGTACTTGGTACAGTAAACCAGATTCAGTTTTCTTTACGCCATCTTGTTTTTCAAATTCAGCGCGGAATTCATCACCAGCTTTTTCTGCAGCAGCCGCTTTTTCAGCGGCTTTCGCTTGCATGGTTTCAGAAACGCGTTTATCTAGAGCTTCTAGCGCTGCGCGTGTCTCTTCTTCACTCAACTCAGCATTGCCCGCGAAGACATGTTCAATCCCTTTTAGAACCAGATCTTTATTCAGATTGATACCAATTTCGGCTGGTTTTTCAATGCTGGTGCTGAGGTAATTTGCAAAAGAGACGCCAATCGCGTAAGCCGCTTTGTCATCTTCTGTTTTAAAGTGAACCGTTTTTCCCGCTTCCGTTTGTACTTGTTCTGCTGCAGGTGCTGCTTCAGTTTTCGGGGCTTCATCTTTCTGGCAGCCAACTGCAAGCATGACGGTTGCCGCAAGCAGTGACACTTTAAACAATGATTTCATTTATTTCTCCAATTTGTAGGCAAACCTTTTGTTATTACGCACAAATTTCGTTGAAAAACTGGTGCGCTAAACAGAGTTGTACCAATATAGCGATATGTTGATAGATTGTCTTTACACTCAAAGCGGATAATTAGACTTGATGCGAATAATTTCTCATTCAATCCTAGGTTGCATTGTCATCTTGATGTTAAATGGCTGTTTTTTCTCTAACAGCGATGTACAACGTTGGGATATAGAACCAAACGGTTCGACCAGTTTCGGTTTAAGCCGTGATGGTCGTTTTGCGCTACTTTATTCCAAACAAAGACAACTCGTTCTATGGGATCTTGAACAAAACAAAACCTTAGCCGAATTGGGACCTCAAGACCCACAAGCCAATACCGTTTCTCATATTCGACTCTCCGATAATGGCCGTTTTGCCGTGACCGCTAGCCAAATTAACTTTGCCGTATGGGACTTAGGTTGGACACAGGCTCAAGGTTTGTGGTCCATCTCCGATGGGCTGATCCGAGACATTGACATTGCCAATAACGGAAAACAAGTTCTGCTCGGTTTATCCAATGGTAAAGCGATTTACGTCGATTTAGTCACTGGGCGCCGGCTAGAGTTCCTTGCTCATCGAGAAAAAGTGAATTCTGTCGCCCTATCGCCCAATGGCCGCTTTGCTCTGACGGGAGGTAATGATTATTTTGCCTACCTTTGGGATACGCAAAGTGGGCAAATTTTACGATCGTTTGAACATGAGCAGCGGGTGAATCGAGTAGCGCTGCAGCGAGAGGGAAAATTAGCCTTTACCTCCGATGGTGGTAATCAATCCATTATTTGGGATCTCGCCTCGGGTAAGGAACAGGCGAAATTGCGCAGTTTTTCACGACAATTGATCTTCTCTACGGCGCGTTTTTCCGATGATGGCACATTACTGGTCACTGGTAATCCATCTAGCCAAGTCGCGGTATGGGATACTCAAAGTGGTAAAAAACAGCAAGGATTTGAAGTAGAACCGCTAAAAGATGCTCGCCCACCCGCAGCGGTGGTGTATGATGCGGCCTTTGACCACCAGCAACGAATTATTACCGGAAGCTCTGCAGGTATTGCTCAAGCTTGGAAACTCGACGATTAGTTATGAACGATAAGTATATTCAGCAATTAGAACAGCGTGTTAGTGACTTGGAATGCCAACTGGCTTTCCAAGAACAAACCATTGATGAACTCAATCAAGCATTATCAACACAGCAGCTAATGTTGACGAAAATGCAAGACCAAATGAAATATGTGGCTGGTAAAGTCAAAAATATGGATGCCTCACATTTAGCGGATCCATCAGAAGAGACTCCACCACCTCACTATTGATAGTGATGATACTGATAGTGATAAACTGATAATAATAAATCGGTTACCGCGCTATTGTGCATCACTATCGTGCGAAGTAGTACGCAATGATGCCCCCTGCAACGACGAGACAACCACCGATGCGGCGCAGTTGATGATCGGGCTGCTGTCTGAGCTCCGACACCATCTTTCTCCAGCCATTAGGGGCGATTAACGGTCCAATACCTTCTGCAATTAACACCAGCCCCACAGCAAGCCAGATTGAATTCGACATAGTACCTTCTCTCTTAAAGCCAATAAACGACAAAGGCTCCCTGAAGGAGCCTTTGAATAAACAACGGTCAATTATTTCGTTGTCAAACCTTTGGTGTTATTCATGTACTTGAAGAAATCACTCTTAGGATCAAGCACCAAGATATCACTCTTCTCGCTAAATGATTTCTCATAGGCTTTCAGCGAGCGTAAGAACCCATAAAACTCAGGATCTTTACTGTACACATCCGAGTAAATCTTCGCTGCTTTAGCATCAGCATCACCGCGAGTTACGCGAGCCGTTTTATCCGCTTCCGCTAAGATAGTCGCCACTTCAAGTTCAGCTTGAGCGCGAATGACTTCGGCTTTTTCACGACCTTGAGAGCGGTGTTTACGAGCGACTGACTCACGTTCAGCACGCATACGACGATAGATAGACTCACTGATCTCATCTGGAAGGTTAATTTTCTTAATACGGAAATCAACCACTCTCACGCCCAAATCTTTCAGTGCACCTTTACGTGTATCTTCCAACACATTTTCCATCACTTGGTCACGCTGACCATCGATTTCCAATGCTTGTTTGGCAGCCTCAGTCGTGACGACTTCATCATCAGCACTTTCCGGCAAGACATCTTTATTACGTGGGCCTGAAACAATTTGCTTGATTTCACGAGAACCGATTTCAGAACGCAGAATGTCTGTCACTTTACGCTCTAACAGTGCTTGTGCCGTCAACGAATTGCCACCACCCGTTGCCAAGTAGTATTGACCAAAGTCTTCAATACGCCATTTGACATAGGTATCGATGATCACATCTTTTTTCTCTGAAGTCACGAAACGGTCAGAGCGACCATCCATTGTTTGGATGCGCGCATCTAACGTTCTTACTCGATCAAACAGTGGCATTTTAAAATGCAAACCCGGTTCGTAGATTCGAGCAATTTCATTGTTATCTTTCAGAATACGACCGAAACGGACAACAATACCGCGCTCACCTTCAGGAATCACAAACAGCGACATCAATACCAGTGCAATCACTAATACTGGGATCATTAACTTACGCATTACTAGTATCTCCCTTGACGTGTATTGCTAGAGCGAGACGGTGTATTACCTGTATCACTGCTGGTTGGTGAATCAAGCTCTATCTGATCATAGGTTGATGATGATTTATCTTGACGTTTGGTGTCATTCTTACTCTCTTGGCCTGTAATTCGATCCAACGGTAGATAAAGCATATTGCCACTGGATTCTGAATCAATTAGCACTTTAGATGTGTTTGAATACACCTCTTCCATGGTATCTAGGTAGAGACGATTACGTGTCACGTCTGGCGCGGCTTGATACTCAGGGAGCAGTTTTTCAAACTGTGCCACTTGACCCAATGCTTCGTTAATCGTGCGCTCTGTATAACCTTGCGCTTCTTTCTTCAAACGTTCTGCTCGGCCTGTTGCTTTAGGCAGAATTTCGTTCTTATACGCTTCAGACTCACGAATAAAACGCTCTTCATCTTCTCGCGCCGCAATCGCATCATCGAAAGCGTCCTTCACTTGCTCTGGTGGACGAGCCGACTGGAAGTTGACATCGACAATCATTAAGCCCATATCATAGCTATCAATGATTTGATTCAAGGTCGTTTGGGTACTTTGGCGAATTTGCTGACGGCCACTGGTTAAGATGCTGTCCATCAAAGAATCACCCACCACGGCACGTAATGCTGAATCGGTTGCTTGGCGTAAGCTATCGTCAGCATTAGTCACACGATACAAGTACTTGTATGGATCAGACACGCGATATTGTACATCCATGCCAACGGTGACCACGTTTTCATCTTTGGTCAACATCAAACCCGATGCACGCAGTGAGCGAATCGCTTGTACATTAACGGCCGTCACCTCATCAACAAAGCGAGGACGCCAGTTCAAACCCGGGTCAACGATGCGATCATACTTACCTAAGCGCAGCACGACACCACGCTCAGCTTCACCAATCGTATAGAAACCAGAAAAGAACCACACCGCAACGGCGATTGCAGCAATGACTCCAAAGCCAATTGCGCTACCACCAGAGAATGAAGGGCCTTTGCCGCCTTTACCACCAAATCGTCCACCCAGTTTTTGGCTCAGTTTATTGAAAACCTCATCCAAATCTGGCGGTCCTTGATCACGGCCACCTTTATTTTTGTCACCACGATTATTACCCCAAGGGTCATTATCGCGGCCATTGTTGCCGTTGTTATTACCGGGCTCATTCCACGCCATTAGAAAGCTCCATCATTTGATATGACGTTATACTGTAGCAGTCCTTTAAGTAACTATAAAGTCACGCAAAACTGCTTCTTCTCTTTTTTCTAGTCTAAACCAATCAACTTGCTGCATACGAATGTTAATCAACAAATTACCATCTGGATCATATTCTTCTTGTTGAATACATTTCATTTGTGAAAATGCACTACGAATGCGACCTTGGTGCAGTGGTGGAATACACAATTGATATTGAATGACTTGACTCGCTAATCGCTCTGTCAATGCTTCGAAAAGCAGATCAATACCCTGTCCATCCATGGCTGATAACCACACGGTTCTCGGTATTCCCTCATCATCTTTTTCGATGCGAGGTTGTTGGCCTTCTAGATTATCGATCTTGTTCATGACGACAAGCGTTGGCACCTCATGGGCGTCAATCTCTTCTAATACGTCATGAACGGCTTTGATATTCTCACGAAAACGCTCATCACTGGCATCAACAACATGTAACAAAATGTCAGCTTCTTGAGTTTCTTGTAACGTGGCTTTAAATGCTGCGACTAAATCGTGCGGCAGATGACGAATAAATCCTACGGTGTCAGCGAGAACGGCAGTACCAACGTCCGCTAATTCGATTTTCCGCAAGGTAGGATCTAGGGTTGCAAACAGTTGATCGGCTGCATAAACCCCAGCTTCAGTAATGCGATTAAATAACGTTGATTTCCCCGCATTGGTATAACCCACTAGCGATATGGTGGGAATCTCAGCTCGATTTCGAGCTCGGCGTCCTTGTTCTCGCTGCTTAGCGACTTTCTCTAAGCGGCGTAATATCGCTTTAATACGTTCACGCAATAAACGTCTGTCGGTTTCTAGCTGCGTTTCACCAGGCCCACGTAAGCCTATACCGCCTTTTTGTCGCTCAAGGTGCGTCCAACCACGAATTAATCGCGTAGAGATATGGCGCAGTTGTGCCAGCTCTACTTGCAACTTCCCTTCATGGGTTCGTGCTCGTTGGGCAAAAATATCGAGGATGAGACCAGTACGGTCAATCACTCGACATTGGCATAGTTGCTCAAGATTACGTTCTTGGGCAGGAGAAAGGGCGTGGTTGAAGATCACCACATCCGCTTCAACAAGTTGAACCGCATGCGCTATCTCTTGGGCTTTACCTTCACCGACATAATATTTAGGGTGTGGAGTTTGACGGCTGCCAGTAATAATTTGCAGTGTCGACACTCCAGCAGAAGAAACCAGCATTTCACACTCGCTGAGATCATCCCACTCACCCTTTTGCGTGAAGTTGATATGAACAAGTACCGCTCGCTCACCGGCTTCGTAACGGTCAAACAAGCAACCAACTCCTTTGTAAGTAAATAATACTAATCAGAGAATTACTCTTCTGATTTGTCTGATGGACGATCAGACCCGGTGCGTGGCTCAGCAGTGTGGTGGCTCACTGCACGTGCAGGAACAACCGTTGAAATCGCATGCTTATACACCATTTGATTGACTGTGTTTTTCAGTAAGATCACAAATTGATCAAAGGATTCAATCTGACCTTGAAGCTTAATTCCGTTCACAAGGTAGATGGATACTGGAATGCGCTCACGACGTAGTGCATTTAAGAATGGGTATTGTAGAGATTGCCCCTTAGCCATTTTATTTTCCTTATTTGTATTTTGTTGTAGTTATTTAGCTAGTGGTGTACTGCATTATTGGTGCGGCCTTTGCATCTGAGCTAAATGAATAAAAACCCCGTTGCTACTTGTTATGATGGCGATAATACCAAATATCAAGTAACGGATCCTTTACAGGGTACATCACGCAAAAGCGATCACATTATACACAGCTAACTCCATCAGATGCTATGGCATTTGAGAGAGTTTCTACTGCATGATCAATGTTTTCGCTATCTAACCAAGTTAAATCATCCCAGCTGCGTAACCAGGTGATCTGACGCTTGGCCAATTGACGGGTTGCACAGATTCCACGATATACCGCTTCCTCTAACGTACAATTCCCATCCAAATAGTCCCACATCTGTCGATAACCAACACAGCGAATCGATGGCAAATCCGGATGAAGATCGTTTCGAGCATAAAGTGCTTTCATTTCTTCTTCAAATCCAGCTTCGATCATCTTTTCAAACCTGAGTTCGATTCGACGGTGGAGCTCAGCCCTTTCCTTGGGAGCTATAGCAAACTGCTTAACTCGAAATGGCAGGCTTTCACCTTTCGTTTGAGTTAACTCTGTAAGAGTTTTACCTGAAATTCGGTAAACTTCCAATGCTCGTGACAATCTTTGTGGATCATTGGGATGAATTCTTGCCGCCGAAACTGGATCAATCGTTTGTAATTGATCGTGTAACTGACCCCAACCATGCGCCAAAGCCTCTTGCTCAATTTGTTGCCGTATCTCAGGGTTAGCCGCAGGAAGTGGCGAAAGCCCTTCAAGTAGAGCCTTGTAATACAACATAGTTCCCCCAACGAGCAGAGGAATTTTACCTTGCGCGGTAATATCATGCATTGCAAGTAATGCATCGCGACGAAAATCCGCCGCCGAATAGGCTTCACTTGGATCCAAAATATCGATCAGACGATGAGGTGCGAGTTCCAGTTCATGCGCATTAGGTTTGGCGGTACCAATATCCATGCCTTTGTAGATCAGCGCCGAGTCGACGCTGATGATTTCCACTGGGTATTTTTGGCGCAAACGAATCGCCAAATCTGTTTTACCTGATGCGGTCGGGCCCATTAAAAACAGAGCCAATGGTTGTGTTTGATTCATCATTCTTTTAATTCGTTATGCCAACAAGGCCGCTATGGTGGTAGAAAAATCAACGGGCCGGACGAAACTTGCATCATGAAGAGGAAGTTGCCCTTGCCAAAGCTGTTCAAGTTCCGAAATCATTTGGATGGCTTCAGACAAAGTGTAGTCACTTTTCACCACAGTGATGTGTTCAGCCAGCCAATCGGCAACAAGATCCGCCGTAATGGGTTCATCATCAGCCGTAAAATTAGCGGACACGTAAGATAGCAGATCTGGGATTAAGTTTTGCAGGTTTTGTTGCCTCAACGGTTGAGGTACGCCCATCACCATGATGCTTGAACCATGACGTTCTTTAAGCTCAATCCCTAGCGTATTCAACATCGGCTGGCAATGCGCTAACGCTTGATGTTCTTGTGCTGAGAGCTTGATGGAGAGCGGCACGAGTAAAGGTTGGCTTTTCAAGAAGCCTTGTTCGGTATGCAATTGGCCGCGAGTTTTCAGCCATGCTCCTTTGATAAGAGAAAGCAATACAACGCCCTGTTTGGACCCCATTAACAGGTACTGCCCTTTGATTACCGCAATAGCTTTACCCAACTGTTCGAGCTGCAGCACTTCACCTTTATCTTGATGTGCGATAGGAGAAAGTTCGACTGCAGAAGCCGGCGGTTGAGTTGCCATCAGCTCTTGATAGATCTTCACTTCTCCGCTCGAAGGTGAGGCCGTTGGCTGGCGCTCAGCTTTCGCCCGAGAAGAAGATGGAGAGCCGTTTTGCTGCCAATGGCTACGCTTTGGCGTTTCAGCTATGCCGTGCGCGGTTGTGCTTTCTCGCTCAGCTTTTCTTGGATAAGCGGGAGTGTTGTCGACAGCTTGCCACAATTGCTCTGGAACGGTGTTATGCCCCTCAGTTTCTTGGCACACACGATCAATTGCCGTGTCATTCTCAATGCGATCCACAGTCGCCGCATCGGGCTGATGAAAAGCCGATGGTTTGAGCTGCGGCTTTTCAATGTGTTTGCTTTCAGCCAGTGCACTACTGAGCGCTTGATAGATAAAATCATGCACTAATCGCGCTTGATGGAAACGCACCTCATGTTTCGCGGGATGGACATTCACATCCACTTGATGGGGATCGAGCTCAATGAAGAGTACATAAGTGGCGAACTGATCGCCTCTCAAGCTGGTTTCATAACTTTGCCGGATAGCATGATTAATCAGCTTGTCACGCATCATCCGCCCATTAACGTAGCAGTATTGCAAATCACTCTGCTGGCGCGCGCCCTCTGGAGTCGTTATCCAACCATGCAAGCGAAGCCCTTGATGTTCCAACTCAATGCTTAGCATATGGCGAACAAAAGCGTTGCCACACACAGCCGCGATTCTTTTTTCCTCTTGAGCGGCCGTTTTAGCCGCTCGATATTGACGCACCATCTTGCCGTTATGGCGCACATTGATGGTGACATCAAACCGGCTCAAAGCAATGCGTTTTAGTAGCTCATCAATGTGAGTAAATTCTGTTTTCTCTGTGCGTAAAAATTTGCGCCGAGCGGGCGTATTAAAAAACAGATCGAGCACTTCGACAGAGGTTCCAATCGGGTGCGCGGTTGGCTGCAACTTAACCGCCATATCTCGACCTTCACTGTATGCTGCCCAAGCTTGTTCTTGCGTGGCTGGACGAGACGTCAATGTAAGCCGAGAGACAGAGCTAATACTCGCGAGCGCTTCTCCGCGAAAACCTAAGCTGACGATCGCCTCTAAATCATCTAAGGTGTGAATTTTAGAAGTTGCATGACGGCTTAAAGCGAGCGCCAATTCCTCTTTTACTATCCCTTGCCCGTTATCTCGCACACGAATAAGCTTCGTACCTCCCTTTTCGATATCGATATCGATACGTGAGGCGCCCGAATCCAAGCTATTTTCCACCAGCTCTTTGACGACGGAAGCCGGCCTTTCAACCACTTCACCTGCGGCAATTTGGTTAGCAAGACGCGCGGGTAGAATCTTAATCGTCATAGTCATTACTACTTATTGGGAATGATCAACACTTGCCCTATGGCGAGCTGATCAGACCGAAGTTGGTTTACTTGGCGAATACTATTCAGACTCACTTGATATTGGCTGGCAATTTTGCTCAAAAACTCACCTTTTTCAACTTTATGCTTACGCAGCGGCTTATCCTTCAAACTCACGGTTATCTTCAGTTTCTGCCCCAGCGTTAAGGTGTCTGAACGCAAGTTATTCTCGCGTTTAATCGCATCCACACTCACTTTATAGGTGCTCGCTATCTTGCCCAAATACTCGCCAGATTTCACCACATGCGTAACAATTTCCGTTTCTACTGGGTTGCTGACCACAGGGACACGAATCGGAGCTGACGTGGCCGGAATCGTTAAGATTTGACCAATCGACAAATTGGCATTTTTTAGTTTGTTGGTTGCGATTAATGCTTGAGTCGAGGTGCCATATTTATTAGCGATAACCGAGAGTGATTCGCCACGCTGCACTTTGTGCTTTTGTGTTTTACCGCGATTAGCAAACAGAGTGCCCTCGGGTGGATTTTCTTCAAAATACTGGACGATGGCGGTTGCCAATGCGCGAGCCAATTTATCCTGATGCGAGCGCTGAAATAGCAATTGTTCCTCAGTAGGGTTAGAAATAAAACCCGTTTCAACCAACACCGAAGGAATATCGGGCGACTTAAGTACCGCTAAACTGGCATTAACTGGCTCCGCTTTATGTAGGTGGGCTACTTTCCCCATCTCTCGTAATAGATGAGTTGCCACTTTATAACCCTCTTTTTGCGAGTGGCTAAATTGCAGATCAAGCAAAGTTTGGCTGACGTTTCGATCACTATTGTTTTTTGCCAGCACTTCACCAGCCCCACCTAACAGTTCTGATTGCTGTTCGTGGTTCTCAACCCAGCGAGCAATTTCCGTATTCGCACGCTTGGTATTTAACACAAACACTGAGCCGCCTCTGGGCTGAGGAGTATGAAACGCATCGGCGTGAATCGAGACAAGCAAGTGTGACTTATTACGACGCGCAATTTCAGAACGTTTATTGAGATTGACAAAATAATCGCCACTGCGTGTCATGACCGCCTTCATTCCCGGAACGGCGTTAATTTGATCCGCGATTTTCTTAGAGATACTTAAAGTGGCATTTTTTTCATATTTTTTGGTCGGGCCAATCGAACCGGGATCTTCTCCACCATGACCCGCATCAATAGCCACCACAATATCCTCGGTTCCTAATAACTGCGAAGCATCGCGACTGACTTTAGTTTGGCTGGCTGGTTTTACTGTCGCCTTGCCACTATCCAAATTGTGGGGTAAATCAACCACCAAACGATGCCCATACTGACCACCCGGCGTTGGCGCAAGTTTAAACGGCTGAGGGTTCACTTTACGCTGTAACTCAAACACCAAGCGATACGTCCCTTTCTCTGGTGGCGAGCTATTGCGAATTTGTTTGAGAACAGGACTCTCCGTGACTTTAAGCGGCAATTTTGTATTAAGCGTGGTGTTTTTTAAATCCACCACCAAACGCTCGGGGCTGCTTAAGGTGAAATAGCTATAATCTGCTTCAGTTTTGAGATCGATAACCACTCGAGTTTCATCTGGAGAAGGCCAAACGCGCACGCCTTCTAATGCATTCGCGTGCGTCGTTGAAGTAAATAAAGCACAGCCCCAAACCGCAAGCGATAGAGTTATCGTTCGTAACAAATGGATGATGTTCAACATAACTCCAACTGACTCAATAATGAAGATCCATAAGGGCTGTTTGCACTCAGAAAAGCTTGCCTTTGTTCGCCATCGTAACGTAGCTCAACATCAATATCTGCGGTTGGAAGTAGACCGCTGCCTTTTTCTGGCCACTCAACAAGGCAGATCGCATCCGGTGTGAAATAGTCACGAATACCCATAAATTCCAACTCTTCCGGATCGGCCAAGCGATAAAGATCAAAATGGTATACTTGCCAATCGGCTAGTTGATAAGGTTCAACTAAGGTATAAGTCGGGCTCTTGACGTTGCCAACATGGCCTAATGCGCGGATGAAGCCACGGCTGAAGGTTGTTTTTCCAGCACCGAGATCACCATGCAAATAAAGCGTGGTTTGCGCAGAGCATCGCTTAGCCAAAGCTGCGCCTAATTTTACCGTTTGCTGTTCGTCTTTTAAGGTAAAGATCTTAGTACTCATGAATTACCGCTCTCAAGTGTCGAAAATTGACTATATAAAAATCAAAAGAACTCGAATAGTAAACTGGGTTGGAATTGAGAGACAAGCTCTCTTCTGTAAGTAAAAGGAAAAAACTCGCTTTTTATGTCAGTTTAATCCACATCACAGGCGATCATTTCCTAGATCCTCAATAAAGGATCCGTTAAGATCCTCGCCCCTTTTTGCAACGAGCTCATCGATAATGGACTACCAAGTACTGGCAGACAAAATTAAAATCTGGGCACGTGAACTTGGCTTCGAAAAGGTCGGGATCTGCGATATCGATCTCAGTGAGCACGAAGAGCCTTTGCAGAAATGGTTGGATGCTGGATTTCACGGTGAAATGGACTGGATGGCGCGCCATGGCATGATGCGAGCTAGGCCACATGAACTCCTTCCCGGCACCGTCCGTGTGATCAGCGCACGCATGAATTACTTACCCCCAGATGCTCGGTTTGCCAGTGATTTGAATAATCCCAATTACGCTTATATCAGCCGCTACGCTCTGGGGCGTGACTACCATAAACTGGTACGCAACCAGCTCAAAAAACTCGGCGAAAAGATTGAACAAGAAGTGGGGGCACTCGGTTATCGCCCTTTTGTCGACTCCGCACCAATACTAGAGCGGCCTTTAGCACAAAAAGCTGGGCTTGGTTGGACTGGCAAGCATTCGCTTATCCTTGATAAAGAGAGTGGTTCTTGGTTTTTTCTTGGCGAACTACTGATTGATTTACCGCTGCCGGTCGATACACCAAGCAGTAATCAATGTGGCAAATGCACTGCCTGCATCACCTCATGCCCTACACAAGCCATAGTGGAAGAGGGTGTTGTTGATGCTCGCCGATGCATCTCCTACCTCACCATAGAATATGATGGCGTAATTGCTGAAGAGTTTCGCAAGGCAATGGGTAACCGCATTTACGGCTGTGATGATTGCCAGTTGGTCTGCCCTTGGAATCGCTTTTCCGACCTCACTCAACAAAGTGATTTTCATCGCCGTCAAGCACTGGATGAACCAGACTTAGTTGAACTGTTTGCTTGGGATGAGGCCACCTTCTTACGTTATATGGAAGGTTCGGCTATTCGCCGCATTGGCCACCAGCAATGGTTACGCAACCTTTCTATCGCTCTAGGCAACGCTCCATACTCACAACGCATCGTCACTGCACTCAATATGAGACTAGGATTATCAGATTTATTGGATGAGCATATACATTGGGCGCTGGTAGAACAACAACGAAAATCAGCGGAACCTGAAAATAGCCATTCGAGCAATAAGCAACAGCGCTTAATTCGAATTGTAGAAAAAGGGCTACCGCGTGATGCGTAAAAATGAGGCGGTTACATAACTTCTAAGCACAGAGTTTGATGTGTATCTCAAAACACCAATATGTGGACAAAATTTTAAACACAACGCTGTTTTCTATAACTAAAAAAAGTTAGCCACATCTGAAATTAATGATAAGGATCAAAGATCTTGACATTAATGATCATATCCCGCCTTATTAAAAGGGCAGAAAACAAACAAATAAACAAATAAAAACAAACACTTAAAACAAGAACCAACAAACCTAGTAATCGAATTATATTCAAAGATCTTTTGTTTACTATTCTGAAATATCCGCTAAAAGCACTTTATTCACCAAGTTATCCACATTTTATTTTTGTGGATAACTCTGTTAATGAATAGCAATAAATGACGACGAACAGCTAGATTCTACAGAGGCTAACCTGTGTATTGAAATTCAGTATGTAACTTATCAAGACGGCAATAAATCCGCTTAGAACTGCAGATTATTTTTACTTTAGGGAGTCATGCTTCACAGCATTAAAGAAAGAGCATAAACCAAATACTGGTTTGAGTTCAGAGAATACTCTGAAATAAGCTGGGGCGACACTCGAAGCTGACTCTTTAAACAAGCAGTCGTTACCTCAACCTTGGTGAGACTGCGTTCTACCAACTGAGCTAGTATCGCAATGATTAATCGCATTCACGCTTAATCTGAATTTGGTTGCGGGGGCCGGATTTGAACCGACGACCTTCGGGTTATGAGCCCGACGAGCTACCAAGCTGCTCCACCCCGCGTCCGTATTGTGTCACCGTTAAGTACGATGAAAACTTACACTCTCTAACAAGAGAATTTGGAGCGACACACGAGGTTCGCTTTCTTTAAATAAAAAGGCGTGACCTCAACCTTAGCTAGGTTGCGTGGCGCTATTCTTTTCTTCGAAAAGAATTTGGAGCGACACACGAGGTTCACTTTCTTTAAACAAAGAGGCGTGACCTCAACCTTAACTAGGCTGTGCAGCGCTATTCTTTTCTTCGAAAAGAATTTGGAGCGACACACGAGGTTCGAACTCGTGACCTCAACCTTGGCAAGGTTGCGCTCTACCAACTGAGCTAGTGTCGCAATGATTAATCGTATTTACGCTTAATCTGAAATTTGGTTGCGGGGGCTGGATTTGAACCAACGACCTTCGGGTTATGAGCCCGACGAGCTACCAAGCTGCTCCACCCCGCGTCCGTATTGTGTCACCGTTAAGTACGATGAAAACTTACACTCTCTAACAAGAGAATTTGGAGCGACACACGAGGTTCACTTTCTTTAAACAAAGAGGCGTGACCTCAACCTTAACTAGGTTGTGCGGCGCTATTCTTTTCTTCGAAAAGAATTTGGAGCGACACACGAGGTTCGAACTCGTGACCTCAACCTTGGCAAGGTTGCGCTCTACCAACTGAGCTAGTGTCGCATTCACAACGTTTCCGTTGTTCAGGGCTGCGAATTATAAGAGCATTTTCTTATGATGCAAGCCCTTACTGGCAAAAAATTCTTTTTTTTTTTTTTGACGAAAAAGAACGCAAATATGGCGTATTAATCACAAAAACTGGTTAACACGCCATCAGCAAAAAATGCCGTTCTGAAAATTAAATACTGAATATGGTCTTACGGTAGTACTGAAGCTCAGCAATAGACTCACGAATATCATCTAAAGCCAGGTGGCTACCTTGCTTAGAAAAGCCATCCAATACTTCTGGCTTCCAACGGCGAGTCAGCTCTTTTAGCGTACTGACATCCACATAACGGTAATGGAAGTAGGCTTCCAGCTCAGGCATATGTTTATAAAGAAAGCGGCGATCTTGCCCAATACTGTTGCCACAAATCGGAGATTTACCTTTAGGCACCCACTTTTCCAAAAACGTAATGGTCTGTTCAACCGCTTCTTGTTGTGTCACTGAGTCATGACGTACTCGCTCGACCAAACCGCTTTTGGTATGTGTGGTGGTGCACCATTCATCCATTTTAGCCAATTCAGCTTCTGATTGATGAACAGCCAACACTGGGCCTTCAGCCAAAATGTTCAACTCACTATCAGTCACAATGGTGGCAATCTCGATAATTTTGTGAGTTTCAGGGTCTAATCCTGTCATCTCAAGATCAACCCAAATCAAGTTTTGATCGCTAAAAGACATAAATACGTTGCCTATATTGGTTTGCAGATAAAAAGGGTACTATACCCAAATTCAGATCCCCAAGATACCTTTGGACATTGGATCCAAACGGTATGATTTTGAGTAAAATCTCAACCTTGGATCAAAACGTATCATAATCATGAAGTAGATAATCGTGGCAAAGAAAAAGAAGCTGACGAAAGGTCAAGTACGACGCGTTCGTAATAATCAGAGTAAACGACTCAAAAAAGAGGACACAGTTTCGTGGGATGAAGCCATGCTAGGCACCGCAAAAACTGGGTTAGTGATTACTCGTTTTGGCCAACATGCCGATGTTGAAGATTTAGAGACTCACACCATCCACCGCTGTAATTTACGCCGAGGCATTGAAACGCTGGTCTCGGGAGATCGTGTTATTTGGCGACCTGGACTCGAATCGATGGCAGGAATCTCTGGCGTTGTCGAAGCGGTTGAACCGCGCAAATCGGTTCTGACTCGTCCAGATTATTACGACGGTTTGAAACCAGTAGCGGCAAACATTGATCAGATGGTGATTGTGTCATCCGTACTGCCGGAACTGTCACTCAATATCATCGACCGTTATTTGATCGCTTCAGAAACCGTGAATATTGCGCCGCTAGTGGTACTGAATAAGATTGATTTACTCAGCGATGAACTGCGTAACCAATATCAAGAGTCGTTACGTGTGTACGAACGCATTGGCTACAAAGTGCTTTTTGTCAGCAAAAAAAGCGGTGAAGGGATTGCTGAGTTAGAAGCGGAACTTAGCGGACGGATCAACATATTTGTTGGTCAATCTGGTGTCGGTAAATCCAGCCTAGTGAACGCATTAATGCCAAATTTGGAAGATGAAATTGAAGAAGGTGAAGTTTCTCAAGCATCTGGACTTGGTCAGCATACCACCACTGCGGCTCGCTTGTATCATATCCCTACAGGCGGTGATTTGATCGACTCGCCGGGAGTGCGTGAATTTGGTTTATGGCACTTGGAAGCTGAAGCGATCACTGAAGCCTTTGTCGAATTTCGTCCCTTCTTAGGCGGCTGTAAGTTTAGAGACTGTAAACACGCTGACGATCCGGGTTGCTTATTACGTGAAGCGGTAGAAAAAGGTGATATTAGTAACACGCGCTTTGAGAACTACCACCGAATTTTAGAAAGCATGTCGGAAAACAAAGCCAACCGCCAATATTCGCGTAACAAAAAAGCGGATTTATAAATAGCATCGAGTCTTACCCCGGCAAATGTCCGCAGACTTGATCGATAAATTTTTTATCTGTCGCCATCGAATAATCCGTAAGCAATGGTGACTAACTGCTGACATGGTGAGAGTTTTTCAGTAACATCTCGCGCCCAAAGTGAAGAACATACCGTTAACATTGGAATCAGAGACAATGGATAAAATTAAAGTTGGACTGCAATACTGGATCCCACAACATGGCTTAACACGCCTGATGGGTAAACTCGCATCAGCGAAAGCTGGCGGTCTAACCACTGCAGTCATTCGTTGGTTTATTAAACAATATAATGTCAACATGGATGAATCTCTGCATTCAGATCCTAGCCATTTCAAAACATTCAATGAATTCTTTGTTCGTGAATTGAAAGCCGATGCTCGGCCAATCAGTGATGGTGATAGCTTAATCACCCATCCGGCCGATGCCTGCGTTAGTCAATTCGGGCCGATTCAAGATGGCAAGCTTATCCAAGCGAAAGGCCACCATTTTACAGCGGTAGAATTGCTCGGTGGTGATGCCAAGCTGGCGCAAGAGTTTGAAGATGGCGAATTTGCCACGCTTTATTTATCACCTCGCGACTACCACCGCGTACACATGCCTTGCGATGGCGTGTTACGTCAAATGATTTATGTACCGGGCGATCTTTTCTCGGTTAACCCACTAACCGCCGAAAATGTACCGAACCTGTTTGCTCGCAATGAGCGCGTGGTGTGTATTTTTGATACTGAGTTTGGCCCAATGGCACAAGTGCTTGTCGGAGCGACCATTGTTGGCAGTATTGAGCTAGTTTGGTCAGGGACTGTCACGCCTCCGCGCGGCAATACCGTTTATCGCTGGGATTATCCAGCCCAAGGCAATACCTCTGTTGTACTGAAAAAAGGACAAGAGATGGGTCGATTTAAGCTAGGCTCAACGGTGATCAACCTGTTTGCAAAAGATAAAATTCGCTTTGATGAGTCTATGCAACACAATGCTACAACGGTTATGGGTACTCCATACGCACAGCAACGTTAATCGCCATCTCTTAATGTTCCCTGCAAAATGCGTTAGCTCTGCATGTTCAGAGCTAACGCCTCTAGATATTTCGCTTTTTTTCTTTATTGATAAAAAACAAAGCTGCTGCATATTCCTTCGCTAAAACTCAAAATTTCAAGCCGCGTCTAAGACCTTAATTCACATATCATTTACGCTAGTTACTTCAAGTTAAGCTAATGAAGGTCATGTGATATGCCTACCATGAATACGGGAATGCTGATAAAGCTTGCGATCTGCTTTTTGCTGCCCATCGGTGTTTTACTGATGCCCATTGATGTAATACCGATTGATGACTTAACCTTAATTCAACATCGATTACTGGCTATTTTTTTATTGGCTGCTCTGCTTTGGGTATTGGAGCCAGTTCCTGTATTTGCCACCTCCATTTTGATCATTGCGCTCGAATTGGTGATGATTTCAGATAAAGGCTTGCATCTCTTTCGTTCGCCCCCCGCTGGGCATGATATCGGCGAGTTAATGAAGTACACCGATATTTTCAGCGCTTTCTCTTCACCGATTATTATCTTGTTCATGGGCGGCTTTGCACTGGCGATTGCTGCTTCTAAATATGAACTGGACAACAACTTAGCCCGAGTTTTACTCAAACCTTTTGGTACTCAACCCCGCTTTATTATGCTGGGGATAATGTTGATCACTGCGGTATTTTCTATGTTTATGTCCAATACCGCGACTACTGTGATGATGCTGGCACTGCTCGGACCGATCGTCGCTTCCGCTCCAAAAGGGGATTTAGGCATCAAAGCCTTAGTGCTCTGCATTCCGATTGCAGCGAACACCGGTGGTATTGCCACGCCTATCGGTACGCCACCCAATGCGATCGCGCTGCAATATCTCACCGGAAGCAATAGCATTGATTTCTTTTCTTGGATGATGATGGGCTTGCCGTTTGTGATTATTCAGCTCACGTTAGCTTGGTTTTTGCTACAAAAACTGTTCCCCTCTTCAGAAAAACAGATGGTGCTGAAACTAAACGGAACATTCCAAAAAAATTGGCGTGCAATCGTGGTCTACATTACTTTTGCTGCCACCATAGTGCTGTGGATGACCACCTCTCTACACGGCATGAACACCTATGTGGTATCTATTATTCCTTTGGCGGTTTTTACACTCACCGGCATTATGGGCAAAGAGGAACTGAAACAGATCAACTGGGACGTCTTGTGGCTAGTGGCTGGTGGGATAGCGATTGGCATTGGGCTAGATAAAACAGGGCTCGCTTCAGCATTAGCTCACGCTATTGATTACAGTTCTCTATCGCCTATCTCGGTCGTCATCACCCTGTCGCTCGTTTGTTGGCTCATGGCAAACTTCATGTCCAATACCGCGACCGCTAACTTACTCATGCCGATCGCCGCCGCGATTGGCACATCCATGGAAAGCTTGGCCAGTATTGGTGGTATACAAAGTTTGTTAGTGGTTGTCGCCTTTTCTGCCTCACTGGGTATGATTTTACCTGTCTCAACACCGCCGAACTCACTGGCCTATTCTACCGGGCTTATTGAGAGTAAAGACATGGCCAAAACAGGTCTGATTATTGGCGTTGTTGGCTTGTGCATTGTCTATGCTGCCGCGCTATTACTGACCTAACCTCTGGTGACTGCGGCTTGTATTGGGAGTCACTGTAAAGCTATCAGCCAAACTCAGCAGAGCAGCCACAGCGCTCATGAAATGCATTTATCAGCAGAAGCCATGCGTAACGATATTCGCCGCTTCAAAGTATAAATCCTCTTGGCTTGCCTCTTTTAATCACATTGAGGCAAGCCCATAAATTCCCTTTGTTTTCCCCTAGCGCTTAAGGCATATTGAGATCCTTCCCTCGTTCAAGGATGCTGACATGGGCTACGAATGGCTCGCGCTTGCTGCCGCGTTTCTTTGGGCAGTAGCCAGTTTACTGTCTGTTACTCCCGCTCGCCATTTAGGAACCTTTGCTTATAGCCGTTGGCGCATGGGCTGTACTTCTCTCATTTTAGTGAGTATGGCGCTGGCAACTGGCGGCTGGGCAACAGTCAACAGCGAGATGGTGACACCCATGATGTATTCGGGGTTGATTGGCATATTCATTGGCGATACGGCGCTGTTTGCATGTTTAAATCGCATGGGGCCAAGACAATCCGGTTTACTCTTTTCCTGCCATGCCGTTTTTTCGGCCATTCTTGGCTATTTTTTATTCAGCGAAAGCATGAGCCATGCAGAGCTAATGGGAGCGACTTTTGTCTTTTCAGGCGTTCTAACGGCCATCTTTTTTGGCCGCCGAGGGCAAAATCATAATGCATTGGAAGCAATTAAAGGCCGAGTATGGGTTGGCATTGCACTTGACCTTATCGCAGCGCTATGCCAAGCATTGGGTGGGATCATCGCCAAACCTGTGATGCAAACGGGGGTCGACCCCATCGCCGCTTCCGCGATTCGAATGCTCACCGCCTTCACCGCACACTGCTTACTGTTGGCTACTGGTGCAAAATTAGCACGCGCCACTCAAGCCATTACGCTGCCCATTTTTACCATTACCGCTATCAACGGTTTTCTTGCGATGGCGGTAGGGATGACGTTAATTCTCTACGCACTGCGTGAAGGCAACGTGGGTATGGTGGCCCTGCTCTCCTCAACCACGCCCATCATGTTGTTGCCTATTTTATGGATGTATACCAAACAGCGGCCCAACCGATTCGCTTGGTGCGGCGCACTGTTTGCCGTACTTGGGACGGGAATTTTAGTTTATTAAATGGCGCTAAAAAGGCACCGATGTTGATCAATAGGCTACCTTTATAGGCATTGATAGGGAGAATCATTGATCTTAACCTACTGCAATCGCTTCAAAGTGTAGTAAAATTACGCTAATTTCTGTTTAAGTTACTTTGAATTTGACGAGGTCATAACTATGTCAGCTAAGAAGCCAATGGCTTTAGTAATTCTTGACGGTTGGGGTTACCGTGAAGATAACGCACACAACGCAATCAGCAATGCACATACTCCAGTCATGGATAGCTTAATTGCAAACAACCCAAACACTCTGATTTCGGCTTCTGGTATGGATGTGGGTTTACCGGATGGTCAAATGGGTAACTCAGAAGTCGGTCACACCAATATCGGTGCTGGTCGTATTGTTTACCAAGACCTGACGCGTATTACCAAATCGATTCTTGATGGTGAATTCCAACAAACCGAAGCATTAGTCAACGCGATGGATAAAGCGATCAAAGCGGGCAAAGCGGTTCATCTATTAGGTTTGATGTCTCCAGGCGGTGTTCACTCGCATGAAGATCATATCTACGCTGCCGTTGAAATGGCTGCTGCCCGTGGCGCTGAGAAAATCTACCTCCACTGCTTCCTTGATGGCCGCGATACGCCACCACGCAGTGCCGAAGCCTCATT
Source organism: Vibrio ordalii ATCC 33509 (assembly GCA_000257205.1). Taxonomy (GTDB): domain Bacteria; phylum Pseudomonadota; class Gammaproteobacteria; order Enterobacterales; family Vibrionaceae; genus Vibrio; species Vibrio ordalii. The sequence goes on from AEZC01000093.1 coordinate 26,101, forward strand.
ACAGCGCTTCCAAGACCTATTTGCTAAATTAGGCAAAGGTCGTATCGCCTCACTGATTGGCCGTTACTACGCCATGGATCGCGACAACAACTGGGAACGCGTACAAAAAGCTTACGACCTATTGGTTGAAGCCAAAGCAGAGTTTACTTTTGATTCCGCCCTGGCAGGCCTTGAAGCCGCTTACGCACGTGAAGAAAATGATGAATTTGTTAAAGCGACAGAAATCAAAGCTGAAGGCCAAGACTCTGCTGCGATTGAAGATGGCGACGCCGTGATTTTCATGAACTACCGCGCCGACCGTGCACGTGAAATTACTCGTGCTTTCATACCAGATTTCAACGGGTTTGAACGTGCGAAGTTCCCAGCAATTGACTTTGTGATGCTAACCCAATACGCCGCGGACATTCCTCTGCTGTGCGCATTTCCACCAGCATCACTAGAAAACACCTACGGTGAGTGGCTATCAAAGGCGGGCAAAACTCAGTTGCGCATCTCTGAAACAGAAAAATACGCGCACGTCACCTTCTTCTTTAACGGTGGTGTTGAGAACGAATTCCCAGGCGAAGAGCGCCAATTGGTTGCTTCACCTAAAGTGGCAACTTACGATCTGCAACCGGAAATGAGCGCGCCTGAACTGACTGAAAAACTCGTTGCGGCAATCAAGTCGGGTAAATACGATGCGATTATCTGTAACTACCCGAACGGCGATATGGTTGGTCATACTGGTATTTACGAAGCGGCCGTGAAAGCATGCGAAGCGCTTGATGAGTGTATCGGAAAAGTGGTTGAAGCGATTAAAGAAGTCGATGGCCAGCTACTGATCACAGCAGACCACGGCAATGCTGAAATGATGGTGAACCCAGAAACTGGGGGCATTCATACTGCCCATACCAATCTGCCAGTGCCGCTTATCTACGTCGGTAGCAAAGATCTTAAGCTAAAAGACGGTGGTAAGCTTTCTGACCTAGCACCAACGATGCTTGCTCTATCGAACATGGACATCCCAGCAGAAATGTCTGGTCAAGTGTTGTTTAAATAACTCACCAACCACGTGATATTGAGCCTCGATCAATATCGAGGCTTTTTTTCACCCAAGAACTCGAGATTTGATTGCAAGTTTTGACATAGGGCTTTCGCCTCGCCGATGGCTTTGAGTATACTGACTCACTACTTTGTTGATAGAGACTTGAAAACGGATGAGAAACAAGCCTTCACCACACCCACTGACTATAACGACTTGGTGGCATGCACTTAGCCTAGTGATGGTGTTAGGGCTAGCTTGCCTGTCCAGTTCACCGTTAATGGCTGCCACTCAACAAGAGCTCAAAGGGGTGAAAGGAGAAATTTCTCGTCAGCAGCAAGCGTTAAACAATCGACAAAAAGAGCTCGATTCGTTGCAAAATGCGCTTAAAAAGCAAGAAGTAGGCATTTCAAGTCTAGAAAGTCAGATCAAAAACACCAAATCAGAATTGGTAGTGGCCAATGCTAATATCGCTAAACTCAAGCAAAAGATCACGGCCTTAGAAATACAAAAAGCACAGCAAACTGCCAAATTAGCTCAACTGATCAAAACCTATTACGCCACTCAGCGAGCGACGGCCTCATCAAACATACTCAATAATGGCGTAGAAGAAGATCGCATCAGTCAGTATTACCAGCACTTGGCGAAGGCACGCAGCCAAACCATCCAACAGCTTGAACTTACGCAGACAGAGCTCAATGAAAGTGAAAAACAGCTACAACTTGAACGAGATCAAATAGCCTCGCTTTTAGAGCAACAGACCCAAAAGCGCGACACGTTGGCAAAAACGCAGTCAGAACGACGCAGTACAGTGGGTAAAATTCAAAAAAGCATTTCCGGTGATAAAGTCTACTTAGCGGAATTGCAACGCAATGAAATGCGATTACAAGCAGAAATCGCCAAAGCAGCAAAACGTAATGCTGTGCTAATGGATGGGTTAGCGCCGCAAAAAGGCAAGCTACCTTGGCCAGTCAAAGGAAAAATCCTGCATGCTTTTGGTACGCGGCAAAGTGGACAAATTGACTGGAAAGGCCTGGTGATTGACGCCAATTATGGTCAAAATGTCAAAGCGGTTTATTCTGGTACGGTCGTGTTTGCTGAATATCTACGTGGTTATGGGCTGGTGGTTTTGCTCGATCATGGCAAAGGCGATATGACCTTATACGGCTTTAACCAAAGCCTACTGAAAAAAGAGGGCGATAAAGTCATCGCTGGTGAAACTATTGCTTTAGCAGGCGACACTGGCGGCCAATCTCAGCCCGCACTCTATTTTGAAATTCGCCGTAACAGTAAAGCCGAAGATCCAATACGCTGGCTCAGCCGCTAACAAAATAGAAAAGCTAGTCACAAGCAACACTCTGTCAATTCGTGTAAGTATTAGTGTGAATAGTACGCTTCGACTTGTGTGATCAACTGAGCTAATTGCATTTTATCCAATGCATTAATTCCAGCCGCCGCTTCGCGCCCTCCTCCGGTTGCAAAGGCGCTGCATAGTTTACCCGCACCTTGTTTATTAGTTACTGGCGCGCGTAACGAAACGGTATAACTCCCTGATGCATTTTCTGTCAAAACCAGATGTGCTCTCTCTGGAGCTTGATTGGCTAACCAATTGCCAAAGACTCCACTCACCCTATGTGAGGATGCACAATCAGGCAACTTGTAAACACTCAAACAAATGCTGTCATGGATGGGCGCTAATGACTGGGCGAGCTGCATATCTTGTTGATAAGCCTGCTGCAAACGATAAAAAGGAGAGTTGTTATCCTTCATTAAATCAAACGGTGAAGGATAAACCAGCAAGGCTTGGTACAAATCAGCAGGGTGATAATGAAGCTGCTCTACCGTCTCTCCATAACCGTTATAGTTAATCAAGGTGCCCAAATTTTTTAGTTGTTCAGCTTGAGCGCTATTTAGCCCAGCGTTGCGCGCTAAAGTATCCGCTTTAGCAATCAAATTATCGCCATAAGCTGCCACAATCGCCCACTCATGGAACGGACCACCTAACCACTGATCAATAATTAATGCCGTACAAGTATTAGGGTCCAAATCAATATGGGCGTCAAGCAACGGAGTCTCGGGAATAGGGCCAGCATAGTGATGATCGGCATAAAACACCGTCACCCCCGCCGTAAGAGCCTGCTGTAAAGCTCGCTGATTCTTCTCCATCGAAATATCTAACACGGTCAGGCTATCTCGTGATTGAAGATTGAGACGCTGGAGCAATTTGATATCACGCTTAACCCCAGTAACCAGTGTCGTCGTGCGGGGGTAAGTAAGCCGCAACTGAAGAAGAGAGATGATGCCATCGGCATCACCGTTGAAAACGTCATAGTGCATATCAACACCACCCTTAGAGATGTATAACTAAGAAGCTAACAGCTTCAAAGGATTAAAAACAATACTCAAAGGTTATAACTAAGCACACATTATGATGCGTGCATCACCCGCACTCCGTCCTCTAGCAATAGAAGCTGTTCAAGACCTTGTTCCGTTGCTTTGGGTTTAACAACTGCGATCATCTGCAAAATACCTTTGTGAATCACTTGCTCGGTGATCTGTGCTTTAGACGACATCGCAGATTGATAACTCAACCAGCACGAGGCCGTCATATGCAAAGTCGTGACTAAAGATCGCATCTCATCTTCTTCGACTGACAGCAATTTCAAGTCGACAAAAGCATGCATGATATTGATGAGATTAGTTTGCAGTTTTTCTTGCACTTGAATGTATTCACCATGTAACGCCTCATCACGCTGCAAGATTTCAGGTAAATTAGCGTAGAAAAAACGGTACTTCCACCTCAAAGTAAAGAGCGAATCAAGATAATGCTTTAACAGCGTTAAGCTCTCTCGCTGCGCCGCAATCGGCTGAAAACGTTCGAGTAGCTCGGTGGAATAAAGAGCAAAAATATCACGAACGATTTCTTGTTTATTACGAAAGTGATAATACAAATTACCAGGGCTGATTTCGATGTGCGCGGCGATATGGTTGGTGGTCACCGTTCTTTCACCATGTTCATTAAACAGCGCCAAGGCGGCATAAACGATCTTATCTTTGGTCTTCATCTTGTCTTATAACCTTTGTAAGCCTGCACCTTATCAAATAATAGAGTGAGATTCGGAAAACAGTGCCTTAGCCTTAGCGAAGACAAGGCACTGCCACCGATTATTGATGATACGGTTTAGACAAGGCGTGCACCGCATCAACAAATATGCCCGCATTTTCCGGTGGCACATCTAAATGAATACCGTGTCCGAGGTTAAAGACATGGCCCGTTCCTCCATGGCCGAACCCTTCAAGAATCGTCGCCACTTCTTGGCGAATACGATCATGCGGAGCATAAAGCATCGAAGGATCCATATTACCTTGCAGCGCCACTTTGTCACCGATACGCGCTTTGGCGTCGGCAATATTGATGGTCCAATCAAGTCCTACGGCATCACAACCCGTGGCAGCAATCTGCTCCAGCCACATGCCACCGTTTTTGGTAAACAGAGTAACAGGTACGCGGCGACCTTCATTTTCACGAATTAAACCATCCACAATTTTGTGCATATACTGTAGAGAAAAGAGATTGTAGTCGCGCGGTGTCAGTACTCCGCCCCAAGTATCAAAGATCATAACAGACTGAGCGCCTGCTTTGATTTGTGCGTTGAGATACTCAATAACACTGTCAGCCAGTTTATCGAGCAAGGCGTGCAGCACGCTAGGATCGGCGTACATCATTTTTTTGATCTTAGTGAAGGCTTTTGAGCTGCCACCTTCCACCATATAAGTTGCGAGTGTCCATGGACTGCCTGAAAAGCCGATCAATGGGACTTCACCTTGCAGATCTTTGCGGATCTGACGTACGGCATTCATCACATATTGCAGTTCGCCTTCCGGATCTGGTAAGCCAATTTTATCGACATCGGCTTTACAAGTGATCGGGCGTTCAAACTTTGGCCCTTCGCCCGCTTCAAAATACAAACCCAATCCCATCGCGTCAGGAATGGTCAAAATATCAGAAAATAAAATCGCGGCATCTAATGGAAAGCGGCGTAATGGTTGCAATGTCACTTCAGAAGCTAGCTCTGCATTTTTACACAGCGCCATAAAATCGCCAGCTTCGGCACGCGTTGCGCGATACTCTGGCAGGTAACGTCCGGCTTGGCGCATCATCCATACAGGCGTGCAATCGACAGGTTGTTTTAACAGCGCTCTCAAATAGCGGTCATTTTTTAATTCAGTCATTCCGTCTTCCAATTTAAGGCTTATTATTTTTTATGGCGTTATTCTAGCATTGAATAAGATCCAAAAGCGCTGTGCTTTGCAAGCGAGATCATGTTATTAACTTTTAAATCAATGCTTAATTTGCAAGCAACCGTTAACAGTGTTAAAAATTTGTTCGCTAGCGAAAACTATAATTATAAACCGAGTATTCTATACTCGGCATCTCATAACGACATCTTACTTACCCCCTCCTTCATTGGAGGGTTTTTTTTAGCACTGTGTCTGTGAATCTTGCTCTATTGCGCTTAGCGTGTAATCGATTAATGCTCTCGCTATCGTACCTTCGGGGGCGACAGGAGGCAAAGCGTTTGCTAAGAACCATTGTGCGTCACTTAATTCACTGTAATCAGGTTTTATCGTGCCAGAATCATATTCCGCGACAAAGCCCATCATCATACTCGATGGAAATGCCCAAGGTTGGCTGCCAAAATAATGAATATTCTTCACATGAATTCCTGTTTCTTCAAGTACTTCACGTGCCACGCACTGCTCTAACGTCTCTCCTACCTCTAAAAAACCAGCTATCACGGTATACATGCCGTTACGATGCCTTGGGTGCTGGGCCAATAAGATTTTATCGTGATTTCGTACCGCGACAATAATGCAAGGAAAGATACGTGGATAATGTAGCGTTCGACATTCTGAACATTGCATCGCCAGTTGATTGTGATTCAGATAATTTCGTCCACCACATTGCGGACAAAAACGTAACGTTTGGCTCATGTGACCATATTGAAGCGCTTTGCTGATCGCGTAAAAAATCGCCGGTTTAAAGTGCAATAATTCCCGTAATGAGGTCATTTCTCGCTCGCCTTCAAGGTCTGCATCATTGAGCCACATCACTGGGTATCCATCATAGCTATCTACTACAACTGCTTTTTCTAAAGGCAGAGAATATTCGTCCGCAGGCCCTAGCGGTAACTCACCATTGATGGTCCAGATCTCACTTCCGGAAACGACACACCAATAAGCGATTTCTGTGTCACTATTTTTTAACATGTTGCGACCTCTCTTCTTGCAGTTACTCTATTTTACTGGCAATCTAAATTCATACCAGAATTTGTAACGTTCCAAATTTAGTTCTATAAATTCTAGTAAGGACAATGAGTTGTATCTATAAAATGCAACCCTATGCAAAGGAAACGGTCACCCATTTTGGGACCCGATCATGAGGGCATGGTCATGCTAAAAAAACTAAAACGCACACAAGAGCAATGGGGCGGTTCCAGTGACGTTATTGATCACTGGCTAAATACGCGACAATCCTTGATTGTAGAGTATTGCAAATTAGCTGCACTACAACCTTGCACTACCAAAGCGAATATCAATGAGCTTCCTTCTCCAGAAGCATTGCAGCGCTTTTGTCAGCAATTAGTGGATTATATTTCTGAAGGCCACTTCAAAATTTACGATATGGTAATGGATAAGTGGCGTGCTACTGGCTTTGAGGCCACCGATGAAATTAACCAAACTTACGGTAAAATTATCGTTACTACCGAGCCACTACTCAATTTCACAGATAAATATGCGGCCGTGAGTGATGAAGATGATCTCGAAAATTTTGACAGTGATCTTTCGTTAATGGGGGAGATCATTGAGGTACGTTTTGCGGTCGAAGACAGTTTAATTCAACTCATCGCTGACAGCTTAGCTATCCCTCCAGGCGCTTAATATTGAATAGTTTGATATGAGTATTGGCGTAGATTCACTATTTGATTAAGCGCCACAAAAAAGGCACCCGAAGGTGCCTTTTTTAGTCAGCGCTGAGATTACTCTTCAGAAGAGAAACCTGCGTTTAGCAGTGCCGCTAGGTTATCTGTCGCTTGTTCAGCAGACGGGCCTTTTAGCTGTGCCGCACGTTTAGCTTGACGCTCTTGGTGGTAAGCGAAACCTGTACCCGCTGGAATCAGACGACCAACGATTACGTTTTCTTTCAGACCGCGAAGATCATCACGTTTACCAGAAACAGCCGCTTCTGTTAGTACGCGAGTTGTCTCTTGGAACGATGCCGCAGAGATGAAAGATTCAGTCGCTAGAGATGCTTTAGTAATACCGAGTAGCTCACGCTCGAAACGAGCAGGCTGTTTGCCTTCCGCTTCTAGGTTACGGTTTGCAACTTTCACTTGTGAGTATTCAACTTGCTCACCCGCTAGGAACTCAGAGTCACCAGCATGAGTGATCGTACACTTACGCAGCATTTGACGAACGATAGTTTCAATGTGCTTATCGTTAATCTTAACACCTTGCAGACGGTAAACTTCTTGCACTTCGTTAGCGATGTAAGACGTTACAGCATGGATACCACGTAAACGTAGGATATCGTGCGGAGTCTCAGGACCATCAGCAATAACGTCACCACGTTCGATCTTCTCACCTTCAAACACGTTAAGTTGACGATGCTTAGGAATCATTTCTTCATAAGTTTCGTCACCCTCACGAGTGATGATTAGACGACGTTTACCTTTAGTTTCTTTACCAAAGCTCACAGTACCTGTGTGCTCAGCAAGAATCGCAGGCTCTTTTGGTCGACGAGCTTCAAACAAGTCAGCTACGCGAGGTAGACCACCCGTGATGTCTCGGTTACCGCCAGATTTTTGTGGAATACGCGCTAATGTGTCACCAATACCAACTTCAGCACCATCTTCGATGTTAACGATCGCTTTACCCGGTAAGAAGTATTGAGCTGGCATATCAGTGCCAGGGATCATGACATCTTTACCTTTCGCATCAACAAGTTTGATAGCTGGACGCATATCTTTACCTGCTGCTGGACGAGCGGCGGCTTCGGTTACTTCGCTTGAAGATAGACCCGTTAGGTCATCTGTTTGGCGAGAAACTGTTACACCATCAATCATATCAACGAATTGGATGCGACCAGCCACTTCAGTGATGATTGGCATAGTGTGGGCTTCCCAGTTAGCCACTGTTTGACCAGCTTCAACCGTGTCGTTATCACCTTTACTCAACACAGAGCCGTAAGGCAGTTTGTGTTTTTCTTTAGTGCGACCAAATTCATCAATGATAGTCAGCTCTGATGCACGAGATGTGATAACCAGCTTCTTATCTTTATTGATAACGAACTTAGCGTTGTGAAGTTTCACCGAACCTTTGTTCTTCGCTTGGATACTGTTCTCTGCCGCAGCAGTAGAAGCCGCACCACCGATGTGGAACGTACGCATCGTTAACTGTGTACCCGGCTCACCGATAGATTGAGCAGCAATAACACCGACTGCTTCACCTTGGTTCACTAGGTGACCACGAGCAAGATCACGACCGTAACATAGCGCACAGCAACCGAAGTCCGCATCACAGGTTACCACTGAACGTACTTTCATATTATCGACAGAGTTCTCATCGATAATCTGACACCACTTCTCATCAATCAGAGTATTACGTGGAATAAGTACTTCATCAGTACCCGGTTTCATCACATCGTCAGCCACAACACGACCAAGAGCCAGTTCAGTTAAAGAAACTTTAACATCACCACCCTCGATATGAGGCATCATGTCGACACCTTCATGAGTGCCACAGTCATGTTCTGTTACCACAACATCTTGTGCAACGTCGACTAAACGACGAGTCAGGTAACCTGAGTTCGCTGTCTTCAATGCTGTATCCGCTAGACCCTTACGTGCACCGTGGGTAGAGATAAAGTACTGTAGTACGTTCAGGCCTTCTTTAAAGTTTGCTGTGATAGGCGTTTCGATGATTGAACCATCTGGACGCGCCATCAGACCACGCATACCAGCAAGCTGACGAATCTGAGCCGCAGAACCACGAGCACCCGAGTCAGCCATCATATAGATGCTGTTAAACGATTCTTGTTGTTCTTCTACGCCATCACGGTTGATCACGGTTTCAGAAGATAGGTTATCCATCATCGCTTTCGCAACACGGTCGTTGGTAGACGCCCAGATATCGATAACTTTGTTGTAGCGCTCACCCGCTGTAACAAGACCTGATTGGAACTGTTCTTGGATTTCGCGTACTTCTTCTTCTGCTTCAGCAATTTCAGTGTATTTCGCTGCTGGTACAACCATGTCGTCGATACCAACTGACACGCCTGACAGTGCTGCATAAGCAAAACCGGTGTACATGATTTGGTCAGCAAATACGACCGTATCTTTCAAACCAAGCTTACGATACGCTTCGTTTAATAGATTTGAGATCTGTTTCTTACCAAGCTTCTGGTTCACGATGCTGTATGGCAGGCCTTTAGGCACGATTTGCCATAGCATGGCACGACCGACAGTCGTATCGACCATCTTAGTCTCAGTTGTGCTGTAACCATCTTCATCAACAACGGTTTCAGTGATACGTACTTTAACGCGTGCGTGTAGCGCCGCTGTCTTAGTACGGTATGCCTTCTCAGCCTCTTTAGGGCCAGCCAGGTACATACCTTCACCTTGTGCGTTGATTTTTTCGCGAGTCATGTAGTACAGACCCAAGACCACGTCCTGTGAAGGTACGATGATAGGATCACCTGATGCTGGCGACAGAATGTTGTTCGTCGACATCATCAGTGTACGAGCTTCAAGCTGTGCTTCTAAAGTTAGAGGCACGTGAACCGCCATTTGGTCACCATCGAAGTCCGCGTTATACGCCGCACACACAAGTGGGTGCAGTTGAATCGCTTTACCTTCAATCAGTACAGGTTCGAACGCTTGAATACCAAGACGGTGCAGTGTTGGTGCACGGTTTAGTAGTACTGGGTGTTCACGAATCACTTCGTCTAGGATATCCCAAACAACCGCTTCTTCACGCTCAACCATTTTCTTAGCTGCTTTGATCGTCGTGGCCATGCCGCGAGTTTCTAGCTTGCTGTAGATAAATGGTTTGAATAGCTCAAGTGCCATCTTCTTAGGAAGACCACACTGGTGCAGACGCAGATATGGACCTACTGTGATTACAGAACGGCCTGAGTAATCTACACGTTTACCTAGAAGGTTCTGACGGAAACGACCTTGTTTACCCTTGATCATATCAGCAAGAGATTTCAGAGGGCGCTTGTTAGAACCTGTGATCGCACGACCGCGACGACCGTTATCAAGTAGCGCATCAACAGACTCTTGCAGCATACGTTTTTCGTTGCGTACGATGATGTCCGGAGCCGCTAGCTCTAGAAGGCGCTTCAAACGGTTGTTACGGTTGATCACACGACGGTACAAATCGTTCAGATCAGATGTCGCAAAACGACCGCCATCTAGTGGTACTAGAGGACGTAGATCTGGCGGAAGAACCGGAAGCACAGTCAGGATCATCCACTCAGGCTTGTTGCCTGAACTGATGAACGCTTCAACAAGCTTCAGACGCTTAGTCAGTTTTTTGCGTTTAGTTTCAGAGTTAGTGGTTTGTAACTCCTCACGCATCATCTCTGTTTCAGCGACAAGATCCATTGAACCCAATAGGTCTTTGATCGCTTCTGCGCCCATCTTCGCTGTGAACTCATCGCCCCACTCTTCTAGACGGTCAAGATACTCTTCTTCAGTAAGCATCTGACTCTTTTCTAGATCCGTCATACCCGGCTCGGTTACTACATACATTTCGAAGTAAAGAACACGTTCGATATCACGTAGAGGGATATCCATTAGCAGACCGATACGAGACGGTAGCGATTTTAGGAACCAGATGTGAGCAACCGGTGATGCAAGCTCGATGTGGCCCATACGGTCACGACGAACTTTAGTTTGTGTAACTTCAACGCCACATTTTTCACAGATCACGCCACGGTGTTTCAGACGCTTATATTTACCACAAAGACATTCGTAGTCTTTGACTGGACCAAAAATACGCGCACAGAACAGACCATCACGTTCAGGCTTGAACGTACGATAGTTGATCGTTTCAGGTTTTTTAACTTCACCAAAAGACCATGAACGAATCATGTCAGGTGAAGATAGACCGATTTTGATTGCATCAAATTCTTCGGTCTTATGCTGTGCTTTTAGAAAGTTTAATAAGTCTTTCACAATCAGATCCTGTAAGGAGTTAAAAGGCGCTCGGCGAGCGCCTTTCTACCAGGATAATCCAGAGGGTTTACCGCCAAGATTACTCTTCGTCTTCTAGCTCGATGTTGATACCTAGCGAGCGGATCTCTTTCAGCAATACGTTGAAAGACTCTGGCATGCCAGGTTCCATGCTATGGTTACCATCAACGATGTTCTTATACATCTTGGTACGACCGTTAACGTCATCTGACTTAACAGTAAGCATTTCTTGTAGTGTATATGCAGCACCGTATGCTTCTAGTGCCCACACTTCCATCTCACCGAAACGCTGACCACCGAACTGAGCTTTACCACCAAGTGGTTGCTGAGTTACTAGGCTGTACGAACCTGTTGAACGAGCGTGCATCTTGTCATCAACAAGGTGGTTCAGTTTGAGCATATACATGTAACCGACAGTTACAGGACGCTCGAATGCATCACCAGTACGACCATCAAACAGTGTTAGCTGACCAGAAGTTGGTAGGTCGGCTAGGCTTAATAGTTCTTTGATTGATGCTTCTGACGCACCATCAAATACTGGAGTTGCAATCGGTAAACCACCACGAAGGTTGTTCACAAGAGTACGAACATCACCATCAGACAGAGCAGCAATATCTACTTTCTGACGCGTATCGCCAAGATCATAAACCTTCTGTAAGAACTCACGCTGCTTAGACAGCTCTTGTTGTTCTTTAACCATTTGGTTGATCTTGTCACCAATACCTTTTGCAGCCAGACCTAAGTGAACTTCAAGGATCTGACCGATGTTCATACGTGACGGTACACCTAGTGGGTTTAATACGATATCAACCGGCTGACCGTTTTCATCGTAAGGCATGTCTTCAACAGGGTTGATCTTAGAGATTACACCCTTGTTACCGTGACGACCTGCCATCTTATCACCAGGCTGGATACGACGTTTCACCGCTAGGTAAACTTTAACAATCTTCAGAACGCCAGGCGCTAGATCATCACCTTGAGTGATTTTGCGACGTTTCGCTTCGAACTTCTTATCGAAGTCAGCTTTTAGCTCATCCCACTGCTCAGCAAGCTGTTCAAGTTGAGATTGTAGCTCGTCGTTTTCTAGTGTTTGCTCTAGCCATTTCTTACGATCGATCGCATCAAGCTTCGCTTCAGAATAGCCACCATTGATCAGTACAGCTTTCACACGCGCTAGTAGACCACCTTCAAGAATTTGGAACTCTTCAGTAAGGTCTTTCTTCGCTTCTTTTAGCTGCATGTGTTCAATTTCAAGCGCACGCTTGTCTTTCTCTACGCCATCGCGAGTGAAAACTTGAACATCGATAATGGTACCTGAAACAGAGTTTGGTACACGCAGTGACGTATCTTTAACATCAGAGGCTTTTTCACCGAAGATTGCACGTAGTAGCTTCTCTTCTGGAGTCAGCTGAGTTTCACCTTTCGGCGTTACTTTACCAACTAGGATGTCACCACCCTTAACTTCAGCACCAATGTAAACGATACCTGACTCGTCTAGTTTAGACAGAGCCGATTCACCTACGTTTGGAATATCCGCTGTGATCTCTTCAGAGCCCAGCTTAGTATCACGAGCCACACAAGAAAGTTCTTGGATGTGGATAGTCGTGAAACGGTCTTCTTGAACGACACGCTCAGAGACTAAGATCGAGTCTTCAAAGTTATAACCATTCCAAGGCATGAATGCGATACGCATGTTTTGGCCAAGCGCTAGCTCACCAAGGTCTGTTGAAGGACCATCAGCAAGGACATCACCGCGAGCTACAGGTTCACCTGGCATCACAGTAGGACGTTGGTTAATACATGTGTTTTGGTTCGAACGTGTGTATTTAGTTAGGTTGTAGATGTCGATACCCGCTTCACCAGATACAAGTTCATCTTCATTAACTTTAACTACGATACGAGACGCATCAACTGACTGCACCATACCGCCACGTTTGGCAACGGCAGTTACACCAGAGTCAACCGCTACATTACGTTCGATACCAGTACCAACCAACGGCTTCTCAGCGCGTAACGTTGGAACCGCTTGACGTTGCATGTTCGCACCCATCAATGCACGGTTCGCATCATCGTGTTCTAGGAACGGGATAAGCGAAGCGGCGATTGATACGACCTGATTGGTCGCAACGTCCATGTAGTCAACATGTTCACGAGGGTGAAGACCAGATTCACCTTTTTGACGAGCTGTGATCAGCTCATCTGCAAACGTACCTTCTTCAGTCAGAATGGCGTTTGCCTGCGCGATAACAAATTGACCTTCTTGGATAGCTGACAAGTAATCAACTTCATCAGTCACCACACCATCAACAACACGACGGTACGGAGTCTCAAGGAAACCATATTCGTTACAACGTGCAAATGCAGATAGTGAGTTAATTAGACCGATGTTCGGACCTTCTGGCGTTTCGATCGGACATAGACGACCGTAGTGAGTTACGTGTACGTCACGTACCTCAAAGCCAGCACGCTCACGAGTTAGACCGCCAGGGCCCAATGCAGAAATACGACGTTTGTGCGTCACTTCTGAAAGTGGGTTGTTCTGGTCCATAAACTGAGAAAGCTGTGAAGAACCGAAGAATTCTTTAACGGCCGCAGAGATAGGCTTCGCATTGATCAAATCTTGAGGCATGATCGCATCAAGATCGCCAAGGCTTAAGCGCTCTTTCACTGCACGTTCAACACGCACAAGACCTACGCGGAATTGGTTTTCAGCCATTTCACCAACAGAGCGAATACGACGGTTGCCAAGGTGGTCGATATCGTCCACTTCGCCAATGCCGTTACGAATGGCGATCAACTTCTTCATCACTTCGATGATGTCAGTTTCGTCAAGCGTACCAAGCTCGCCGGCATCTTCACGCTCAATTGAGCTGTTGAACTTCATACGGCCTACTGTTGATAGGTCATAGCGTTCTTCTGAGAAGAATAGGCTTTCAAACAGCGATTCGGCTGCTTCTTTTGTTGGTGGCTCGCCAGGGCGCATCATGCGGTAGATTTCTACTAGCGCAGAAATACGATCAACCGTACTGTCGATGCGCAGCGTCTCAGACACAAATGGACCATGATCAAGATCGTTCGTAAATAGAACTTCAAGTTTCTTATAGCCCGCTTGTGAAAGATTCGCTAATGCTTCCAAGCTAATTTCTTGGTTTGCGCTAACGATGACTTCACCAGTTGCTTCATTGACATAATCTTTAGAAGCGACTTTACCTACGATGTACTCAACGGGTACTTCGATAAAATCAACGTTATCTTTTTCTAGTTGACGGATATGACGAGCCGTTACACGACGGCCTTTTTCGACATAAACGGTACCATTTGCTTCAATATCAAATGACGCTGTTTCGCCACGCAGGCGCTCAGGTACCAACTCCATAAGAAGAGTTTGGTCTTTGACTTCAAACTTCACTTTTTCGAAGAACAGATCCAAGATCTCTTCTGTCGATTTACCAAGTGCACGAAGAATGATCGATGCTGGCAGTTTACGACGACGGTCAATACGTACATACAGGTTATCTTTTGGATCAAACTCAAAATCTAACCATGAACCACGGTAAGGAATAATACGTGCGTTATAAAGAACTTTACCTGATGAGTGAGTTTTACCCTTATCGCTGTCGAAGAATACGCCTGGGCTTCGGTGCAGCTGGGATACGATAACCCTCTCAGTACCATTAATTACGAAGGTACCATTGTCTGTCATGAGTGGAATTTCACCCATGTAGACTTCTTGTTCTTTAATATCTTTTACAGTACCTGCTGGTGCGTCTTTATCAAAGATCACTAGGCGTAGTTTTACGCGTAGTGGCTTAGAATAAGTTACACCACGAATTTGACATTCTTTAACGTCAAAAACTGGCTCACCAAGACGATAGCTAACGTATTGCAGCTCAGAATTGCCGTTATAGCTCTGAATAGGAAATACAGAACGAAAAGCAGCCTCAAGACCGTATTGTCCTTCAGGATCCTGTTCGATAAACTTGTCGAACGAATCGAGCTGGATCGATAGCAGGTATGGAATGTCCAACACTTGTGGACGAGTACCAAAGTCCTTACGGATGCGCTTTTTCTCGGTATAAGAGTAAACCATGGGGTTCCTCAGCTCGCTGATAAGTGACCCAAACTGCCCACCAATTATTCAAAAATAAAAGGTCATTGGACAGTGACTAACAGCTGTTTACTGTAGTAACACAACATCATCTAAAAATGATAGTTTGTGTGCTTTTGCACGAGTATAAGCGTCTAAACAGCGGGAAAATTCACCCATACCCTACAGCGCAAAAAGGCCGGTGGTCAATAAACCACCAGCCATTAGCCTTACGGCTAAGAAATTAAGTAATAATTACTTAACTTCAACAGTCGCACCAGCTTCTTCTAGCTCTTTCTTAAGTGCGTCAGCTTCTGCTTGAGAAACGGCTTCTTTAATTGCAGCTGGAGCGCCGTCAACTAGAGCTTTAGCTTCTTTAAGACCTAGGCCAGTTGCGCCACGTACTGCTTTGATTACAGATACTTTGTTTGCGCCAGCAGCAGTTAGGATTACGTCGAATTCAGTTTGCTCTTCAACAGCTGCTGCTGCTGGGCCACCTGCAACTACTGCAGCTGCAGCAGAAACACCGAACTTCTCTTCCATAGCAGAGATAAGTTCAACAACTTGCATTACAGACATTTCTGCAACTGCATCTAGGATTTGCTCGTTAGTAATAGACATAACAATTCTCTTTTAAGTCAACAATAAGTTTATTTAGCAAACAATAAAAAGCAATGCGAATTACGCAGCTTCTTTTTGATCGCGGATAGCAGCGATAGTACGTACCAGCTTGCCAGCAGAAGCTTCTTTCATGCACATCATTAGGCGTGCGATTGCTTCGTCGTAAGTTGGTAGTGTCGCTAGTAGTTCAGCGTCAGTTAGTGCGCCTTCAAATGCAGCTGCTTTGATTTCAAAGTGCTTGTTCTCTCTAGCGAAGTCTTTAAAAAGACGCGCTGCAGCACCTGGATGCTCGTTAGAGAATGCGATCAAAGTAGGACCTACGAATACGTCTTGTAGACATTCGTAAGCTGTGCCTTCCACTGCGCGACGTGCTAGAGTATTACGAACAACTCTCATGTAAACACCCGCTTCACGAGCTTGTTTACGTAGAGAAGTCATCGCGCCTACTTGAACGCCACGAGAGTCAGCAACAACTGCAGAAAGTGCACCACTGGCCGCTTCGTTGACTTCAGCAACAATTGCTTGTTTGTCTTGAAGGTTTAAAGCCATCTTGGATTTACTCCTGGTTGTCGTTACACCACTCACTATTATCACAACAGTGAGAGTTATTTCGGTGCAGTCCCAGAAGAAAGTTTATCTATTAAAAATAAAGTCTGCTTTCTGTCAGTTCGGGCACCATCTACGTAGGTACGATTAAGTTATTTATCATAAAGAGAAATAACGCCTACGGTCTTGGACGGAGACTGGGTCATAGTTCAAAGAACTAAATTCAGCCCCAACCACAAATATTAGGCGCAGAATTATACATAAATTCCGCACCTAATCAAATGTATTATTACGCTTTAGCGCTTAGCGTGTTCTGATCAACAGCAACACCAGCACCCATGGTAGTAGAAATGCTCACTTTCTTCAGGTAAGTACCCTTAGCAGAAGAAGGTTTCGCTTTCTTAAGCGCAACTAAAAGAGCTTCTAAGTTCTCTTGCAGTTGGCTAGTTTCGAAAGAAACTTTACCGATAGTTGTATGGATGATGCCGTTTTTATCGTTACGGTAACGAACCTGACCCGCTTTAGCATTCTTAACCGCTTCAGCAACGTTAGGAGTTACAGTACCAACTTTAGGGTTTGGCATTAGGCCGCGAGGACCAAGAATGGTACCTAGTTGACCTACAACGCGCATTGCATCTGGAGAAGCAACAACAACGTCAAAGTTCATTTCGCCTT
This sequence comes from Vibrio ordalii ATCC 33509, assembly GCA_000257205.1. Taxonomy (GTDB): domain Bacteria; phylum Pseudomonadota; class Gammaproteobacteria; order Enterobacterales; family Vibrionaceae; genus Vibrio; species Vibrio ordalii. Next base: position 43,313 of record AEZC01000093.1, read on the forward strand.
TTTTCACTAGCTCAGCTAGATCTTCCATACCCACTAAATCTGCACCTGCAGCTTTAGCTGCTTCAGCGTTTGCACCTTGAGTGAACACTGCTACACGTACTTCACGACCTGTACCGTGTGGTAGTACAGTTGCACCACGTACGTTTTGGTCAGATTTACGAGCATCAATGCCAAGGTTCACAGCAACGTCTACAGACTCAACGAATTTGGCCGTTGCAAGTTCTTTAAGAAGAGCTACAGCTTCGTTGATTTCGTATTCTTTAGTTGCGTCAACTTTCTCACGAATAGTGCGCATACGCTTAGTTAGTTTTGCCATGATATTAACCCTCTACCACTAGGCCCATTGAACGAGCAGTACCCGCAATAGAACGCTTCATCGCTTCAATGTCAGCACCAGTCATGTCAGCCGCTTTTGCTTCTGCGATTTCCTGGATTTGAGCATCAGTGACCGTGCCCACTTTTTCAGTGTTTGGACGGCCTGAACCAGACTTGATGCCTGCAGCTTTCTTCAGAAGAACAGCCGCTGGAGCAGTCTTAGTTACGAACGTGAAAGAACGGTCGCTGTATACAGTGATAACAACTGGAGTAGGCAAGCCTTTCTCCATTGATTCTGTTCTTGCGTTAAACGCTTTACAGAATTCCATGATGTTAACACCACGTTGACCTAGTGCAGGACCAACTGGTGGACTTGGGTTCGCCATACCAGATGCAACTTGCAACTTGATATAAGCTTCAACTTTCTTAGCCATGATATTTCCTAAATGTGGGTACAAACGCCAATCAACTGATCAGCTCCCCGGTTACTTTGTCATAAAGACGTGTAAATAAGGCGCGAAATTATAATCACATTTCACGCTCTTAACAACTCTAAAAGGTGTTTTTTTAATCAACCTTATCGACTTGGCCAAACTCAAGCTCAACAGGAGTTGCACGACCAAAGATAGAAACTGATACTTTAATGCGGCTTTTATCGTAATCCACTTCTTCAACGGTACCATTGAAATCAGCAAAGGGACCTTCGTTAACACGAACCACTTCACCTGCTTCAAACATCGTCTTAGGACGCGGAGCTTCGCTCGCTTTCTCTAGACGGTTAAGAATCGCATCCGCTTCTTTGTCGGTAATAGGAGCTGGGCGATCAGAGGTTCCACCGATGAAACCCATTACACGAGGAACGCTACGCACTAAGTGCCAGGACTCATCATTCATGAGCATCTGTACCAATACATAGCCAGGGAAGAACTTGCGCTCACTTTTACGGCGTTGACCTGCACGCATTTCAACAACTTCTTCTGTTGGAACAAGAACTTCACCGAAGAATTCTTCCATTGCGTGCATCTTGATATGCTCACGCAGCGATTGCGCCACGCGGCCTTCAAATCCAGAGAAGGCTTGAACTACATACCAGCGTTTTTTAGGAGCTTCACTCATGTATTAAACCCTCTATACCCCAGTCACAAAAGCGACAAGACGAACCATTATGCCGTCAATGCCCCACAGTGCTAGAGCCATTACGATACTTACAGCTAAAACGATTAGTGTTGTTTGCATAGTTTCTTGGCGTGTTGGCCACACCACTTTACGAACTTCCATACGAGATTCGCGCGCAAACACTATCGCCGCTTTTCCTTTTGTGGTTGTCGCAGCAACACCGAGTGCTGCAATAATCAGCGCAACCACACCTGCAGCACGAAGTACTACAGACATTTCACCATACAGGTAATTACCCACAACAGCGGCGGCTAACAGAGCAAAAGTGACAATCCACTTAAATGTGTCTGCTGCACTTGAGCTATCAGGAATTTCAGCATTGTTTGCTTTCATAAACCAACCTGTTACAAGTCTTAACATAGACGACAACAACCCCGCTGTTGCAGGGCAAATCCATAGTATAAGTAAAGTTACCTATACATACTCATCAAGACAGAGAGACTTCTATCTTAAATCCTTTGCACTGGCTCTATCGACCAACAAATCGACAACGACCAAATTTAGCGCAGAAAAAAGGCATCAAATGATGCCCTTTTTAGTAGTTGTTAGTCAAATACTATTCGTATTTAAACGGCTAAATCAGC
>AEZC01000094.1 GCA_000257205.1 Vibrio ordalii ATCC 33509
GTGGGATCATGGGGCGCATACCTACTATCTCAATCAATAGCCATATGAAAACAACGTGTAGGCATATAAAAAAGCCGACACGTTGTGTCGGCTAATCGTCTAGTGTTGTGCTTTACAGAATCTGTTTGAGTACTCTATCAGCTTTGAGTCGTGTCACTTTGCGTAGTAGTTTTTGTACCGCATCAGGGTAGTTTTCTATCTTCTCTAGTTGCTTGTAGGTACAAACAAGTTGAGTGTGTCGAAGGATGTTGTCGATCTCTTGCTCAAACTTAGGTGTTAAATGGTGATAGTGATCTTGGATCAGAATGGCATTTTCGAGATCGAGCTTCCATGCTCTTGGATTTAAGTTATTACCAGTGATCAACATGTAGCGCTTATCCACCCATACGCCTTTTAGATGGAAGCTATTCTCTTCATGTTTCCAGAGATGGATAGAAAGATTTCGACTGGCAATATGGGCTTCATTTACTTTGGCAAAACGGCGTAGATTAAGCTCATATAAATAAGGTAAGCCGCCGATTGTCTTGAAGGTTTGCTCTGGGGAAATATAGAAGTCGTTTGCCGTTTTATCGCCAACGATAATGTGAACTTTCACACCCCGTTTCAATGCTTTCTTAACTTCTTTAGCGACACTTTTTGGAAAATTGAAATACGGAGTGCAGATAAAGACTTCATCTTTAGCATGAGCGATCAGTTGGTTAATATTGTGGTTGAGTTTATTTCGACGCTTTCCAATACCTACCAGTGGCGTCAAAGCCACTTGGTCGGCTGTTGGGATTTGTGACTCAAACTCATAGTTTGCTGTTGCTAGAGAGGCTCTAAATTGCCGAATATCAATTTTGATATCTTTCGTCGTTGGCTTCGATGTGTTTGATAAGTCATTGACAGCAGGATGACTTATCATTTTTTGCTGAATAAATTGTACCATGCTATCGGCAAGAGATTGGTTGTCGATGGTGTGATAGCGGTCGAATCGATAGCGCTCTTTGTGATGCAAATAAACGTTATTAAGGCTTGCTCCGCTATAGATCACCTGGTCGTCGACAATAAAACCTTTGAGATGTAAAACACCAAAAACTTCGCGGCCTCGTACAGGGATGCCGTATACAGGAATGGCGTGTTCGTGGTTCTGAGAGAACTCTTGATACATTGAAGCATTGCCTTCCGAAGCGGCCGCACCAATTAATCCACGTTGCGCTCTATGCCAATCAACGCAAATCGCAATATCTAAGCCAGGGTTTCTTTGCTTGGCATTATAGAGCTCCGTTAACACTTCTCTGCCTGCTTCGTCATCTTCTAAATACAGCGCTACAAGATAGATTCGTTTACTTGCCTGACGGATCGACTGGATCAGATGATTTTTAAATTCTTTTGCCGAAAATAAAACTTCAAAATGATCCGGTGATTGTGCGATGGTCGGCAATCGCTCGAATGGGTTTCTATGAGAAATCATATTGGATGATTTACCTTACTTATTTGCAAAATTGCGAACTGGGGATATTACCAAATTCAACGGTTCAATTGCTAGAAAAGCCGCGCATTCTCGTCATACTAGCCTAGGTATCTCATAGGAATGAGATCTTTACCACTGGATATATAGCGCTCAAACCGTTGCATAAGAGCTATTGGTAGTTCCTCTGTCATTATGGAGTGAAAACCATGACGAGCATAAAAGGGCTCAAGATGAGCGTATGCGAAGCAATAATCCTGATTATTGAGAATATTCTCGCTGCAATAATTGAGCAACTGCGACCCAATCCCTTTTTTTTGGTTTTCTGGCAGCACAAGCATGCCGGTCAGTAATCGATATACATCAATATTTTTAAATCTGACAACAGCAGATATCTGCCCATCGAGCGTGCCTATAACACACAATTCATCTTTCCTAGCTTTTGCTGAAGGGTAATGTTCTTTGTATATTCGTTTGATCAAAGGAAGTTTTATCGGGGGGAGTATGTCAAATTGTAGTTGCCACATTTCTTCCTGCTTCGAATAGTTATCTGTTGTAGAATGGTGTCAGTTTAATTTATCCATAGAATGCCATGCAATTACATCCCAATGCGAGCTTAAAAAAATACCACACTTTTGGCCTAGAACAATCTTGTCAATTATTAGCTGAAGTTTTCTCTGTGCAAGATTTGGTTGAAATTTACCAGAGCGCAGAATGGCAGACTTTGCCTAAGTTGATGTTAGGAAAAGGTAGCAATGTCCTTTTTACTTGTGATTTTCAAGGAATGGTTTTAAGCAACCAACTGAAAGGGCTACAGCACACGCAGGATGACAATTACCACTATTTGCATGTTTCTGGTGGTGAGGATTGGCCTTCACTTGTTGAATGGGCAGTGAAGCAAAATATTGCAGGACTTGAAAATTTGGCTTTGATACCTGGCTGTGCCGGTTCTGCTCCTATCCAAAATATTGGCGCTTATGGTGTAGAGTTTCAAGATGTGTGTGATTACGTTGATTATCTCTGTTTAGACTCTTTAACCGTCAAGCGCCTGAGCGCTAAACAATGTCTATTTGGTTATCGTGATTCTATTTTTAAGCACGCTTTGCACAGTAACGCGATCGTTGTAGCGGTAGGACTAAAGTTATTGAAGCAATGGCAACCCGTGCTTAATTACGGGCCTTTGCAAGAACTGGATAGTCATACTTGCCAAGCTATTGATATTTATAAACGGGTATGCGCTACTCGCAACGCCAAATTACCCGATCCGCGGGTGCTAGGTAACGCAGGAAGCTTCTTTAAAAATCCAATTATTAGTTTAGAACATTGGCAGGCTCTGCTTGAGAGTTATCCCGATCTTGTTTCTTACCCCGTGGAAGAAGGCAGAAAAGTAGCGGCCGGTTGGTTGATTGATCAGTGTGGGCTCAAAGGGTATAGCTTAGGTGATGCTCAAGTGCATCCGAAGCAAGCTTTAGTGTTGGTAAATAAAGGTAGCGCTACAGCCTTTGATGTCATTCAACTAGCGATTAAAGTTTGCATAGCAGTTCAGGATAAATTTTCGATATCTTTAGAGCATGAAGTTCGATTTTTAGATGCGATTGGTGAAACGAACCTTGAGCATCTTGCTAAGGAATTAAAGTGAAAGAGCACAGTGTCAAACTATCATTACTTCGTCATCTAGCCAGTGGCGAGTTTTGTTCTGGTGAGTTGCTAGGAGCCGAACTTGGTATTTCTCGCGCTGCAGTAAGTAAGCATATTAAAGGGATTCAGGAGTGGGGAATTGATATTTTCCGCGTCCAAGGCAAAGGCTATCAGCTTGCTCAATCACTGAATTTACTTGATGCGACACAGATCCAAAATGCCGTGCGTAACCCTGTCGAGCTTTTCCCCATTATCGATTCAACCAACCAATACCTGTTAGAACGTGTAGATAACCTTGCTTCGGGCAGCGTTTGCTTAGCAGAGTATCAGGCTAATGGCCGGGGTCGGCGTGGGCGTCAGTGGATATCGCCTTTTGGCAGCAATCTTTATGTTTCCATGTACTGGCGACTCGACGCTGGGATGGCGGCCGCAATGGGGCTTAGCCTTGTGGTCGGGGTCGCGATTGTGGAAGCGCTAGCAAGCATCGGATTTGACGGTGTAAGGCTTAAGTGGCCGAACGACCTCTATTTTCAGGATAGAAAGCTGGCGGGCATTTTAGTAGAAATGACAGGGCAGGCTGGCGCAGCGGCACATTTAGTGATTGGGATGGGAATGAACATTTTCATGCCCGAAAATGAGCAAGCCATTGACCAGCCATGGGCAAGTTTGTCGCAGGTAGCCGCCGGTCTGAAAATAGACAGGAACTTGCTCGCGATTGTCTTTATTCAATCATTAGACCAAGCGCTACGTGATTACGAGCTTTATGGGATGAAGGATTTTATACCGCGCTGGAATCGACTCGATAACTTTATTGGTCGAAAAGTTAAACTGCTTATGGGCCCCAAAGAGGTCTATGGCGTGGTGCACGGGATCAACGAATATGGAGCGGTGTTGCTAGAAACAGAGAATGGAATGGAGAGTTACATTGGTGGCGAAATATCGTTACGCAAGGCAGAGTAACCGCTTTACCAAACTATTTTCTTAGTAGTATCTCTTCCACGGTATGATTGAGGCCTTTACGCAAAACTAACTGAGCACGCTCTTTGGTCGGTAAAATATTATGTTGCAGATTTTTACCGTTGATCGAGTGCCAAATGCTCTCAGCTTTTTCTCTCGCCTCTAGCTCAGACAGTTTTGTGTAGTGGCTAAAGTACGATCCCGTCTCCTTAAAGGCGCTGTGACGAAACTTCATAAAGCGTTCAACATACCACTTTTCAATAAGTTGACTGTCCGCATCGACATACAGTGAGAAATCTAAGAAATCAGAGATAAACACTCGATGTGGATCGTGTGGATAATCCATGCCGCTTTGCAAGACGTTCAATCCTTCGATGATCAACACATCTGGCCTATCGACGACTTTCTCTTCAGTGGTGATGTCGTAAGTAAGATGTGAATAGATCGGCGCGCTTACATTTCTTTTTCCTGCTTTAACATCCGACACAAACTGTACCAGACGTTTCATATCATAAGATTCAGGAAACCCCTTTTTTCCCATAATTCCTCTTTCATTAAGAATTTTGTTGGGAAAAAGAAACCCATCTGTCGTAATCAGTTCAACTTTGGGATGATTCTCCCAGCGTGAAAGAAGCGCTTTTAACAAACGCGCCGTGGTACTTTTCCCAACAGCGACACTTCCTGCGATGCCAATGATAAAAGGAGGCGATATATCGGTATTACCGAGAAATTGATGCAAAACCGCATTTCGGCTTTGTCTGGCGGCCACGTATAAATTAAGCAAGCGAGCTAAAGGCAGATAAATCTCAGCTGTTTCCTTCATCGTTAGGTTTTCATTAATACCTTGTAGCTCTTTTAAGTCAGCCTCAGAGAGAGTCATCGGGACAGAGTTACGTAGCTCGGCCCATTGATTGCGATCAAAAGAGATATAAGGACCCATAAAATACCTAACGATGACAGAAAAAGAAGAGGATGAAACATACATTAAGGTGAAAAGAATGGAAATGCCTTAAACGATAGAATTGAGTGAGAAAACGCATTTTGCTTGAAAAAGCAACGAACAGGCGAGATTTATGGGAAATTGGTTTTTTTTTAATATTTAGGCTTGCAAGGCTGAGCATCATTCAATAGAATGCGCTCCACTTATGCCGACTTAGCTCAGTAGGTAGAGCAACTGACTTGTAATCAGTAGGTCACCAGTTCGATTCCGGTAGTCGGCACCATTCTTTTTCGAAAGAATGAAGGAAAAATTTGGAGGGGATCCCGAGTGGCCAAAGGGAGCAGACTGTAAATCTGCCGGCTACGCCTTCGATGGTTCGAATCCGTCCCCCTCCACCATATTCTTAAGGAAATAGCTCTCAGAGTTACGTGTGCGGGCATCGTATAATGGCTATTACCTCAGCCTTCCAAGCTGATGATGCGGGTTCGATTCCCGCTGCCCGCTCCAATTTTTGAGTGCTGATATAGCTCAGTCGGTAGAGCGCACCCTTGGTAAGGGTGAGGTCCCCAGTTCAACTCTGGGTATCAGCACCAGCTCTCAAAGCAATTATCTCCTTTTGATATATACTCCTTACCAATAATTTTGGTTGCGTGGTCATCAAAGCCACCTAAATCCGTACCTAGAGGGACAACTCA
>AEZC01000095.1 GCA_000257205.1 Vibrio ordalii ATCC 33509
GGAGTCACGACCAAGTTTGCGAGCAACTGCCGCTAACACAGGGGGATTTTTATATCTGTGGCCCCGTTGGTTTTATGCAGTTCATTGTTGAACAGCTTGAATTGCTTGGCGTAACAAGAGAGCGTATCCACTACGAAGTCTTTGGCCCACACGCCTATTTATAAAGTATAAAGCGCTATCTTAATCTAAGCTCTTTTAAGGGCCTACACTCTTCCCACTTGAAGCTGCTGCGGTGTTAGCTACGTTCGCTCACCTCAATCACATAGTTTATCTATGCTCATGGGGATGAACTCACTTGCCGTCTACCTGCAACTTCAGTGGTTTGGGTATAGATACTCAAAAGTGGGCTGGGAATTAGTGCTCACTTTTTATTTGTAGTGCTTGCCAAGTAATTTCATCGGAATGGCTATCGCTATCAATAAAAATTGACGATCCACTGATCATCACTGAAATATCCATACCTCGGCTTAATGATGCGGAGAGTTTTTCAATCGCTGTAGCATCAAAGCGAAATATATCGGCATTAAGGTGAGCGAATTTTCCTTTATTTTGTTCCCACCAAACCTGTGATTTGGTGTTAAAGCTGTAGACTTTCACCTGTTTGGCAAGTCGTGTGGCTTTTTTAACGCGCTCAGTGTCGGGTTCACCGACCTCAACCCAAAGTTGAATTTGATCATCTAATGATTTTAGCCAGAGATCAGGTTCTTCAATCGAAGAAAGCCCTTTCGTGAACGTCAGATCGGCTGATGCATTAAGACAAAACGCTAAAATGCGCGCCATCATTCGTTCGTTGCTTTCTGAAGGATGCTGAGCAATGGTGAGATTTAAAGAGTCATAATGATCGCGATTAGTATCCGTCAGCGCAATACGGAACTTATAGATTGTCGGTTTCAGAGCCATTGGAAGAGTGCCAAGAAGTAAAACGAAAATAGCCAGCAAATTGCTGGCTATTAGAATACTTAGTAAAAAATTATACTAGGCGGATGTTTTCAGCTTGAGGGCCTTTTTGGCCTTGAGCTACTTCAAACTCTACCTTTTGACCTTCAGCAAGAGTGCGGAAACCGTCACCTTTAATTTGGCTGAAGTGTGCGAATACGTCTGGACCGTTTTCTTGTTGAATGAAGCCGAAACCTTTAGTTTCGTTGAACCATTTTACTGTACCAGTAACTGTGTTAGCCATTTTAATACCCAAAATCAAAAAAAGTTTTACAGCCGAATACGGCGCGGATAGCGTGGAAAAGTAGATTGCTATTGCGTACGACACGACGGGGGAGTTACAAGTAATCCAACGAGACGTATGTGTATACAAAGAACTGCTTTCTAGCTAGTGCAAAGTCTAGTTCAAACTTTTATCTTGTCAATCATAACTCGATAAAACTCGAAAAACTTTTTTAAAATAGTTGGGTTTTATGCTCTATGTTGCATTTTCTTGTGCTGAGGCTTGAAATTAACATCATTGTTAGCTTGGTGACTGAGATTGTTTAGGTTTTTTAAAATAACTAAATATTTATCTCTTGTTCAGAGTGCCGAGCTCGAAAATGGGTGTGTTAGTCTTTATCGGTATCGATACTTATCGCAACTCATAGCAAAATTATGTTAATTATGAGTGATACTTCAATGTATTGATAGTGTATGTTTTGTTTACTTAGGCTAAATAAATATGAGTTTTGTGGCGTATGTTCCCGTTACTATATTCACGCTTCCTTTCGTCCTTGCGATTGGTCCATAATGTGTGCCGAGTATGGAAATAAAAGTTGTTTACTTTCAGTACACACTGATTTGATTTGTATCTTCTTCTACTCGCAGATTAGAAGTGTAAGAAGATTGCTAGAGGGGTTGATTGTTGACTGAGGAAGAGTTACCTACTGAGAGGTATAAAATGAAACTGAAACTGTTAATTATTTTCGTTGTGTCCATTGTCGCCGGATTGGCCTCAGCAGAGCACTTTCACTCTTTTCTGCTTGGATTGTACATCTCGTCATTAGCAGTAGGAAGCTGTTATTGGTTTGCCTTTAGAAGCACAAAAGCCCCCGCATTAGCACTTGTGCTTTTGATCTGTGGTTTACTGGCTAAGTTGACCATTACCGTTGTAGGAGTGATGTGGAGTTTGTCTGCTGAGTTAATGACTTCACC
>AEZC01000096.1 GCA_000257205.1 Vibrio ordalii ATCC 33509
CGATAAGTTATGCACATATTGCATTAAAAAAGGGAAGCTTAGGCTTCCCTTTTTGTTTGATGTGACCCTTAGTACATTTCCCTTGCTAATCCTGCTTCGTTTCTGTACTATTTGCCGTCCTTAATTCTCGGTCTTTTTTTTTCGTTCCTTGCTTCCTATGGACGACCGAGCCAAACCTGGAAGCTGAATAATCCGTAAGGAGCAACCGATGCGTCATTATGAAATCGTATTCATGGTGCACCCAGATCAAAGCGAGCAAGTTGCTGGCATGATCGAGCGTTACACTGGTTCTATCACTGAAACTGGCGGTACTATCCACCGTCTAGAAGATTGGGGTCGTCGTCAAATGGCTTACCCAATCAACAAGCTTCACAAAGCTCACTACGTTCTTATGAACGTTGAAGCTGACCAAGCTGTGATTGATGAGCTAGAAACTGCTTTCCGTTTTAACGATGCAGTTCTACGTAACATGATCATGCGTACTAAAGCGGCTATCACCGAGCCATCAATCATGCTGAAAGCTAAAGAAGAGCGTTCTAAGCGTGATGAAACTCGTTTCGATGCAGACGTTGAGTAATTGATTTGATGACCAATCGAATGGAGCTGAGTGGCACTGTCGCAAAACCTCCCATTCGAAGCCAAAGTCCTGCGGGTATTGAACATTGCCGTTTCTGGCTTGAACATCGCTCAACAGTGATCGAAGCTGATTTACCGAGACAAGTCTATTGTCGTATGCCGGTAGTTGTCAGTGGGCAAAGGTCAAAGAATTTAACTCAACACTTAGTACAAGGCAGCACCATAAACGTAAGTGGCTTTGTCGCTTACCAGACTAGCCGTAGTGGCATAGGAAAATTGGTGCTACATGCCGACCACATTACTCAAATTTAAGATCAGGAGATAGCCCATGGCTCGTTTCTTCCGTCGTCGTAAATTCTGCCGTTTCACTGCAGAAGGCGTACAAGAGATTGATTACAAAGACGTAGCAACTCTTAAAAACTACATCACTGAAGCTGGTAAAATCGTACCTAGCCGTATTACTGGTACTAGCGCTAAATACCAACGTAAGCTAGCTCGTGCAATCAAACTTTCTCGCTACCTAGCTCTATTGCCATACACTGACAAACATCAGTAATTGGCACCGTTTATTAAGAAAGAGGATTAATCAATGCAAGTTATTCTACTTGATAAAATCGGTAACCTAGGCAGCCTTGGCGACACAGTAAGCGTGAAATCTGGTTACGCTCGTAACTTCCTTATCCCACAAGGTAAGGCTGTAATGGCAACTAAATCTAACGTTGAAATGTTTGAAACTCGTCGTGCTGAACTTGAAGCTAAAGTTGCTGAGCAACTTGTTGCATCTCAAGCTCGTGCTGAACAAGTTAACGCTCTTGAAGCTGTTGTTATTGCTTCTAAAGCAGGCGACGAAGGTAAACTATTTGGTTCTATCGGTACTCGTGACATCGCTGACGCTATTACAGCGGCTGGTGTTGCAGTATCTAAGAGCGAAGTTCGTCTACCTGAAGGTGCTCTACGTAACGTAGGTTCTTTCGAAGTGAGCATCCAGCTTCACTCAGAAGTGTTTGCAACGGCGAAAATTCAAATCGTTGCTGAGTAAGATCAGCCTTCGGATGAATTGAAAACACCAGCCTCGGCTGGTGTTTTTTTATCTTCAAACTATCTAGAAACGAAACTGTAAACTAAACGAAGTGACGCTATCGGCTTTACTTAGGCCTGCCGGAACCTTGTCGTGGTATTGGCGAGATAAGTTCACTTTCAACGCAATCGAATCAGTAATGTGGTTGGTTAAAATGAGTTCCGTATCGGTTCTGATGTTACTTTCCCCTGCGACAAGAGTCAGTTCAGAGGAGATAGTTAAATTATCGAAAGTTGCCCAAACACCTTTTAAGTTACCACGAAATATGACTTCTTCGACTGTATTTGCAAATACAATATCCGTACTTGATATCTCATCTAGGTTGGGTTTTTGGTAACGAAAACCGGGCCCTATTTCAAGCTCTAATAGCAATATGTCGGTATTCATCAATTGGTAACCCATGCCACCAGATAGCGTGTAGTCTTTGAAATAGGCGCTGTATTTCGAATCAACACCGTTAAAGTTTGCGTATAGATAGGCTTTTGAAGCTAACTTATAGTCACTTTGCAGCGAATAGCTTGCCTGCCGCTTATTTTCTTTCCCATTTTTATCAAGGCGATACAATTTCCACTCACCATTGGTTCGATGGCGACCTGTTATGTATTCTGTCTTGACTCGTGAATTCAATGACTCTGAATCAGTATTACCTGAGTGGGCTTGATAACCCAGTTCGACTTGGCTATTCCAAGGAGAAGGAACTTCGATTTCCGTATCGTTTTTAAGATCCTCATTAGCATAGGCTGCACTCATAGCGAACAGACTAAAACTAAGAAACCAAATTTTAGACACGAAGCACCCCTAAAGTGAATAAAAATAGTGGGCGAAATAGTAGGTGTAGAGCGGTTCTGTTTGGTCAGCATGAGGTTAATTCTCTACGAGATAAACACAAAGTTTCGTTTACATAATTACAAATGATCTATTCTGGCTATAATGGACGGTCATTAGATAGTATTGAGCGAAGTCATGGCTGCACCACGAACAGATCAACGAAATCGTAAACCGTTTGACGCACAAGTCGAGGCAATTAAAGTTCCTCCACACTCGATCGAAGCTGAGCAATCAGTGATTGGGGGCTTGCTATTGGATAACGAACGTTGGGATACGGTGGCTGAGCGTGTGGTCAGCAAAGACTTCTATAGCCGTGCACATCGCCTAATTTTTGATGCAGCCAAATCGATTTTGGAAGCCAGTAAGCCGCTCGATCTTATTACGCTATCTGAGTATCTCGAGCGTCGCGAACAGCTGGAAGATGTCGGCGGTTTTGCCTATTTAGCGGATTTGGCGAAAAATACGCCCAGTGCGGCTAACATTAATGCTTATGCCGAAATCGTAGCGGAACGAGCGTTGGTGCGTAACCTTATCGGTGTTGCCAACGAGATTGCGGATGCAGGTTATGATCCGCAAGGGCGCAGTTCAGAAGATTTGCTCGATCTGGCTGAAAGTAAAGTGTTCGCCATTGCTGAGGAGCGTACCAGTGAAAATGAAGGCCCGCAGAATGTTGATTCGATTTTAGAAAGAACGTTAGAGCGTATTGAACTGCTGTATAAAACACCACAAGATGGCGTCACGGGCGTGAATACGGGGTTTGCTGATCTCAATAAGAAAACGGCCGGTTTACAAGGTTCTGATTTGATCATTGTGGCTGCTCGCCCTTCTATGGGTAAAACGACGTTTGCCATGAACTTGTGTGAAAACGCGGCCATGGAGCAAGAAAAACCGGTTCTTATCTTCTCTCTTGAGATGCCTGCTGAACAAATCATGATGCGTATGTTGGCATCGCTTTCTCGCGTTGATCAAACCAAAATTCGTACTGGGCAGCTGGATGATGAGGATTGGGCACGAATTTCATCTACCATGGGTATTCTCATGGAAAAGAAAAATATGTACATAGATGATAGCTCAGGCCTAACGCCTACCGAGGTTCGTTCTAGAGCTCGTCGTATTGCGCGCGAGCATGGCGGCTTGTCGCTCATCATGGTCGACTACTTGCAGTTGATGCGAGTTCCTTCGCAATCGGATAACCGTACTTTAGAAATTGCGGAGATCTCTCGCTCGTTAAAAGCACTGGCTAAAGAATTGAATGTACCCGTGGTGGCTTTATCGCAGCTTAACCGTTCGTTGGAGCAGCGCGCCGATAAACGTCCAGTCAACTCCGACTTGCGTGAATCCGGTTCGATAGAACAAGATGCCGATTTGATCATGTTCATCTATCGCGACGAGGTGTATCACCCTGATAGTTCGTTAAAGGGTATCGCAGAGATTATTATAGGTAAGCAACGTAACGGTCCGATTGGTTCTGTACGGTTGACCTTCCAAGGGCAGTATTCTCGTTTTGACAACTATGCAGGCCCTGCATTTGACGATGAGTAATTTGATGAGCTATATGAAAGCGGCAACCGCCTGCATCGATCTCGATGCGTTGAAGCACAACTTACAGCGAGTAAAACAGCAGGCCCCAAACAGTAAAATTATGGCGGTGGTCAAAGCAAATGGCTATGGTCATGGGCTTCGGCATGTCGCGAAACATGCACTGGGCGCGGATGCATTTGGCGTGGCGCGCATTGAAGAAGCGCTGCAACTGAGAGTGAGCGGTGTGGTAAAACCTATCTTGTTGCTTGAAGGTTTTTATTCTCCGATGGATCTTGCTGTATTGGTGACCAATAACATTCAAACCGTGGTTCACTGTGAAGAGCAGTTACTTGCATTAGAGCAAGCTCAATTGGATGTTCCAGTCAATGTTTGGTTGAAAATCGATAGCGGAATGCATCGTTTAGGTGTGCGCCCAGAGCAATACCCCGATTTTTTAGAACGTTTGCAAGCGTGTAAAAACGTAGTGAAGCCATTGCGTTATATGAGCCATTTTGGTTTTGCTGATGAGCTTGATAAATCAACCACTTCTGAGCAAATTGAGCTATTTTTAGCAATGACAAAAGGTCATGAGGGAGAACGCTCTCTAGCCGCATCCGCCGGTTTATTAGCTTGGCAGCACAGCCAGTTAGAGTGGGTTCGCCCAGGTATTATTATGTATGGCGTTTCTCCTTTTGATGATAACTCGGCGCAAGCGCTGGGCTATCAACCGGTAATGACATTAAAATCACACTTGATCGCAGTGCGTGATGTTAAAGCGGGAGAGAGTGTCGGCTACGGTGCCACTTGGACAAGCTTGCGTGACACTAAGGTCGGTGTTATCGCAATTGGCTATGGCGATGGCTATCCTCGTACTGCACCCAATGGAACTCCGGTTGTTGTCAATGGGCGTAAAGTGCCGATTGCAGGGCGAGTTTCAATGGATATGCTTACGGTCGATCTCGGTCCGCAAGCCTGCGACAAGGTGGGCGATGAGGTTATTTTATGGGGAAAAGAGCTGCCCGTGGAAGAAGTGGCCTCTCACATTGGCACTATTGCTTACGAGTTAGTGACGAAACTCACTTCTCGTGTTGAGATGTCGTACCTATAAAGTTGAGTGTGGAGCCATGGGTTTACCTGACTTAACTCAATATGAGAGCGGGTAAGCTGCGTCATAATGGCGCTCACAAAACGAATAACGACGTGTTGCCTTCCAAATATAGGCAGCCGATATCATTTTCTTTTTTACTCAATCGGGGATTCCATCATTTTGAAACAGAGTTTAGGAATGATAGGAATAAAACCTACTGTCACATCGGGATAGATACCATGTTGAAAAATATCAATCCAACGCAAACCAACGCTTGGAAAGCACTGACTGCGCATTTTGAATTAGCGCAAGATATGGACCTTAAATCACTTTTTGCACAAGATGCACAACGTTTCGATAAATTCTCGACTCGTTTTGGTTCAGATATTCTTGTTGATTACTCAAAAAATTTGATCAACGAAGAGACCTTACAACATTTACAAGCACTGGCGAATGAGACTGAACTAAAGTCAGCCATCGACGCTATGCTGCAAGGCTGCGCGATCAACCAAACTGAAGGCCGTGCCGTACTGCACACAGCGTTACGCAATCGCAGTAACACACCGGTTATTGTTGATGGTGAAGATGTGATGCCAGCCGTGAATGCGGTACTTGAGAAGATGAAAGCGTTTTCTGAACGAGTAATTTCCGGCGAGTGGAAAGGCTACACAGGTAAAGCGATTACCGATATTGTCAATGTTGGCATCGGTGGCTCAGACCTTGGCCCATACATGGTCACAGAAGCACTTGCACCGTATAAGAATCATCTCAATCTTCATTTCGTTTCTAACGTTGATGGAACACACATCGTTGAAACGTTGAAAAAAGTCAATCCAGAAACCACGCTATTTTTAGTGGCTTCAAAGACGTTTACTACCCAAGAAACTATGACCAATGCACACACGGCTCGTGATTGGTTCTTAGCGGAAGCAGGCGATGAAACTCATGTTGCAAAACACTTTGCGGCGCTGTCGACTAATGCGAAATCAGTCGCTGAGTTTGGTATTGATACAGACAACATGTTCGAATTTTGGGATTGGGTCGGTGGACGCTACTCACTATGGTCAGCGATTGGTCTATCCATTGTATTGGCTGTAGGCTATGACAATTTTGTGGAACTGCTGTCTGGCGCGCATGAGATGGATCAACATTTTGTGGCGACACCTTTTGAGCAAAATATTCCTGTGATCCTAGCCTTGATTGGTATTTGGTATAACAACTTCCACGGCGCCGAATCAGAAGCGATTCTGCCTTATGACCAATACTTACATCGCTTTGCCGCTTATTTCCAACAGGGCAATATGGAATCAAACGGTAAATACGTGGATCGTAACGGTCAAGCGGTAACTTACCAAACGGGTCCAATCATTTGGGGTGAGCCCGGTACTAATGGTCAACACGCCTTTTATCAATTGATCCACCAGGGAACAAAATTGATCCCGTGTGATTTTATTGCGCCAGCGCTCAGCCATAACCCAGCGGGTGATCATCACCAAAAATTGATGTCGAACTTTTTTGCTCAAACAGAAGCGTTAGCGTTTGGAAAAACGCAGCAAACCGTTGAAGCTGAGCTAAAAGCGGCGGGTAAATCAGCACAAGAAATGGCGGCAATCGCACCATTTAAAGTGTTTGAAGGGAACCGCCCAACCAACTCAATCTTAGTTAAGCAGATCACGCCACGCACTTTGGGCAACCTGATTGCGATGTACGAGCATAAAATTTTCGTACAGGGTGTTATTTGGAATATCTTCAGTTTCGATCAATGGGGCGTTGAGCTTGGCAAGCAGTTAGCAAACCAAATTCTGCCTGAGTTAGCCGACGATGCTCAAGTGAGTTCACACGACAGCTCAACCAATGGTTTGATTAACGCGTTTAAAATATTTAAAGCGTAATGCGTCAAAACCTTACTTGGATGTGAGTAAGGTTTTATCTAAATAAAAAAGGTTGATACTTAATGGTATCAACCTTTTTTTCTTTAATGAAAGAGCTTACTCGAAACAGATTTCGATAAAAGCGTTACCCCATTGAGAGGTAAACGGCATGATAATAATTGCACCTTCGCATTTATGACGAATCGTGTGGCCTTTTCCTGAGACAACAACCGGAGTTGCCATATCAAAGTCAAAACCACTCTCGGCAAGAATACGCTTAGCTCCGCCTGTCACCATGTTGGTGATTTCGCCGACCATATCTGTAACTTCTTCATTGAGACCGTTGGGGCGTTCACCTAACATATTCTGCATGATTTACAATGCTAAACTTTCATCAAAAGTAATAGACATTGAACCACGGCTTTGACTACCAACCATACCAATCAAGCCAGAGACATCACCACGGGCGATCTCATCTTTCTTTACACGAGGTTTCTGTTGCTTCAGCTCTAATGAAGCCATCGTTTTTAACACGTTCATTAAAGG
>AEZC01000097.1 GCA_000257205.1 Vibrio ordalii ATCC 33509
GCTCTATATTTCAGATTACTCATTTAATTCTACTTATTGACTCGCCAGCATTAATTCCCAATGCTCTTTGGTCCAATGGATTTTCCGTTTGATTAATTCCTTTTCAAACGAACGTTTCAATCTATTTAAGTTGCCTTGTTTCCAACTATGACCTGATTGCACATAACACTTATCAAAATCAATAATCCATACCTTCTCTTGGTCATCAATCAGGATGTTATGGGTATTGAGATCGGTGTGATTGACTTGCGCATCATGCATTTTGCGAATTTCTAGGCCGATTTTCTCATACATTTCAGTCGGTAATGGACGTTCTTGTAAAATAGACACCAGATCGCGGGCGTTCGGGATTTTTTCGCTGAGTAAATCGGCCTGATAACAAAAAGTGCGCTTTACTGCTCGCGCGGCAATCGGGCGTGGAACATTTACCCCAGACTCTCTCAGAGTATTGAGCAATTCGAATTCTTGGAAGCTGCGAGTTTTCTTCCAACCGGAAAAAAGGTAGTGATCACTCACTAACTTACCGAACAATCCACCACGCTTATAGTGGCGTAGTGCCGCTTCTACTTTTTCAGCTTTTACAAACCATGTCGTGCCGCGTCCCGTTGCACTACCTGTGACGCTACCAGCCTGCTGCCAAAACTCGGGGTTAAAACAGCGGAGCGGATCTTCAACTAGCAAATGCTCGTCATACCAAATTGTTTGATTCTCTTTTTTCAGCGTTTTCATCGTTTCACTTTTTAATGACGAGATTGAATGTGCTTCATTGTGCTTGTTTGGCATTTTACATTTATCGGCGCTATCTGCATAATTCTTACTAACTTTCTCTCTATCGATGTCACTTATGGCTCTTTTTTCTTCTGCCCCACGCTCAATTTGTGTGTTGCGTCTGTCGGCGATTGGCGATGTGTGCAATGCAGTGGCCGCCGTGCAAGCAATTCAACACCAATGGCCTGAAACTCATATCACGTGGATCACAGGAAAACTGGAAGCGCAGTTACTCACTGATTTACCGAATGTAAACGTGGTTATATTCGACAAAAAACAGGGGTGGAAAGCGTATCAAAAACTGTGGGCAGAACTTAAAGGGCAATCCTTCGATGCGCTTTTGCATATGCAGTATGCCTTTCGTGCCAGTATTGCCACTCTGGGTATTAAAGCTAAATATAAACTCGGTTTTGATGGCGCCCGCAGCCAAGATTTCCAGCACCTATTTACCAATGTAAAAGTGATCTCGCCTCAAGCGCCTCATGTATTAGATGGCTTACTCGCGTTTGCAAAGTGCCTTGGAGTCAAAGATCTAGAACCTAAGTGGTCACTCACTTACTCGGATTCAGATCATCAATGGGCCGAGCAGCAACTTGCACATTCAAAACGTAATTTAGTCGTGGTTCCTGCCGCGAGTAAGGCTTATAAAAATTGGACCGCTGAAGGTTATGTAGAAGTGATAACTCATGCTCAACAACTTGGTTGGCATATCATTTTGGCCGGTAGCCCTGCGCAAATTGAAGTTGATCTAGCAGCCGAAATAGCGAGTAAACTGACTCAACCAGTACTCAATGTTGTTGGTAAAAGCCAGCTTAAAGAGATGTTGGCACTGCTCGACTTAGCCGATTTAGTAATAGCACCAGATACAGGCCCAGCGCACATGGCCAATGCAATGAATACTCCCGTTATCGGTTTATACGCTCACCATCATCCGCAGCGCACAGGGCCTTATCAGTATCGTGATTATGTGGTGTCGGCTTATGACGAAGCACTGTTTGCCGAAACAGGAAAAACGAAAGAGCAAGTCAGTTGGCGTACTCGCGTCAAAGATGAACAAGCGATGCAGCGTATTCAAGCAAGCCATGTTATCCAAATGTTTGATAAGATAACGGCTGATTTTCAGCTAAACCCAATATCCGAGGAATGAATGTGAGCAAACCTACTTTAGCCGTTGCGCTGATCGTTAAAAATGAAGCGCAGCATCTGCAAGCTTGCTTGGAAACCGTTCACCAATGGGTAGATGAAATCGTCGTCTTAGATTCAGGTAGCAGTGATAATACCGAAGAGATTGCACGCCATTATACTGACAAGTTTTTTGTCAATTCGCAGTGGCCTGGGTTTGGCCCACAGCGCCGCTTAGCGCAGTCGTATGTCGAGTCTGATTATGTGTTGTGGCTAGATGCCGATGAACGCGTGACCAAAGAGTTAAAAGAGAGCATTCAGCAAGCGGTCGCGGCTAATAAACCCAATACACTGTATCAATTTGCCCGTTTAAGTTGGGTTTTTGGCCGCTATATTCGCCACTGTGGTTGGTATCCTGATCGCGTGTTGCGCCTCTACCCGACTCAATTAACGCAATATAACGAGGCTTTGGTGCATGAAAAAGTCGAAGTCGCAGATGGCATGAAAGTCGAGAATCTTGCAGGTGATGCGATTCACTACACCTATAACGATATTCATCATTATTTAGTTAAATCCGCAGGTTATGCCAGGGCATGGGCAGAACAACGAGAAAAACGTGGTAAGAAAAGCAGCATTAGCCAAGGTATTTTGCATGCGTTTGGCTGCTTTTTGAAAATGTACGTTTTAAAAGCAGGCTTTTTAGATGGTAAGCAAGGCTTCTTGCTTTCTTTATTATCGGCGCACTCAACCTTTGTTAAATACGCCGATTTATGGGTTAGAACCAGTACTGAGCCGCCCAAGGGTTAAGTTCAGCTAACACCGCATTAATATCAATGCGGCTCATATCGGCCTGAGTTTCTTTGTCTTTTGCTTGTGGTGGACAAAAAGCGATATGGCGACCTTGTGAATTCAATGGTCGCCAACGCAGTGGCGTGGCTGAACGTTTGGCGGGGAAAAAGCCTACAGTGGGCACATCAATCGCAGCAGCGATATGCAAAGGCCCGGTTGAACCTGCAATAAAAATATCAGCGCAAGCAATCGAGCGTGAGAAATCAACAAGCCCTTCATTTTTATCATACAGTGCCGCTCGCCCGCCCTTTTCTTCAATCAAAGCTTTTAACTGCGCGGCTTTCACCTCTTCTCCCGGCCCAGCGGTGAGGATAATTTCTTGCTTGCCATCAATCCCCATCACTAACTGCGTGTATTGCTCTAGCGACAAATTATTCGCCGAACCTCCGCTTCCTGCGTGTACAAACACCCACGGTTTACTTATATCGAGATGAAGTTGCGCAGCCAATTTGCTTTTTTGTTCAGCAAGCATCGCTTGGTCAAATTGCAAATAAGGTGCGCTCGGCTCGACAACCTCTTTGCCAATATCATGCAAAAAAGCGCGTACCAAATCTAAGTTATACTCATATTCTGGTTTGGCTGATTGAGAGCGTTTTTGCTTAATTCGTTTGTTATAAAAAATTTGAGAGAATTTAGTCGCCGGCGCTAAACGATAAGGAATACGAGATTTCCAAACTAATAGTGCATTGTAAGTGGTCGAGAAGAGGTTGATCGAGGCATCAAAGTGTTGCTTTTTAATCGCTTGAATACATTGCTTTTTCTGCGCAGAGGACGCGTTTTCCGTTGGGTCAACCATCACCGCATCAATCCACGGGCAAAGCTCGGCCAGCGCGACAGTATAGTTGGGGACTAACGCGGTAATATGGCAATCTGGCAACGAGGCTTTTAGCATCGCAAAACTTGGCCAAGCCAGCATGAAATCACCAATTTTATCGTTACGGATAACCAACAACTTGTTCATCGTCTCTTCTCTCACTCGCTAAGTGTCACAGTTTAATGCGGGCTACATCATACCGAGTTCAATAGGTAATTTTGAGTCTTTTTGTTAATATCAGTGCCAGTTAACCAATATGAGCCTTCCACTGTGAGCCAAAAAAGAATTTCGCGTGTGATTTATCCCGGCACTTTTGATCCCATCACCAATGGTCATTTAGATCTGATCGAACGCGCCGCCAATATGTTTGATGAAGTGATCATCGCCGTCGCCGCCAGCCCAAGCAAAAACACCATGTTTACTCTGCAAGAGCGGGTCGACTTTGCCAGCGCCGTCACTCAACATTTAGAAAATGTTACTGCCAAAGGGTTTGCTGGGTTAATGGTTGATTTTGCGCGTGATGAAAAAGCCAATGTGCTGATCCGCGGTTTGCGTACTACGGTTGACTTCGAGTATGAATTTGGCTTGACTAACATGTACCGCCGTTTGATGCCGGGGCTGGAAAGTGTGTTTCTTACACCATCAGAGGAGCATGCGTTTATCTCCTCCACCATTGTGCGAGAAGTGGCGATTCATGGTGGAGAAGTGGATCAATTTGTTCCTGACATTGTCGCTAACGCCTTGCATGGCAAGAAAATATAGCCTTTAGGACGTACCTTATTTTTGGCAAGCAGAGCAGAAAAAGGTGTTACGCTGACCAATTTTCAGCGCTTCAATCGCTTGCCCACACGCGGGGCAAGGCTGCTGCGCTTTGCCATACACATTAAGCTCTTGAGCAAAATAGCCCGGTTTGCCATCCGCTTGTGCAAAATCTTTTAAGGTTGTGCCACCTTGTTGAATCGCCGTTGCTAAGACTGATTTAATTTCTCGCACAAGGCAATTCCACTCAGGCAGTGTCAGCGAATGAGCCGGCCGAGTAGGGAGAATTCGCGCATTAAACAGTGATTCACTCGCGTAGATATTGCCTATGCCAACCACCACTTTATTTTCCATAATAAATTGCTTAACGGCGATACGTTTGTTGTTCGCTTTTTGCGCAATGTAATCTGCATCAAAATCATCGGTTAATGGCTCAGGACCGATATTACTCAACACCGAGTGGCTTTCTCCTTGCTCGCACCATAACCAAGCACCAAATCGACGTGGATCGTGGTAGCGCAACACCTTGCCATTGGTTAATCGCAGATCAACGTGATCATGTTTACCTGCGGCAAAATCACACTCCAATACTCGCAATGAACCTGACATTCCCAAGTGAACAATCGCGCTGCCAATATCGGTCTCTATCAGTAAATATTTGGCCCGGCGGGCAATATTGCGGATCACTTGCCCTTCTAACTGTTTCAGCTCTTGAGGGATGGCCCAACGTAATTTTGGCGTGCGGAATGTCAGTTGCTGGATCGTTTGCCCAACTAAATGCGGGCTAATCCCCATTTTACTTACTTCAACTTCGGGTAACTCAGGCATGATACATCTCGATTCTTCATTCGTCGTTCGTCGTTATTGGGTATTGGTTATTCGTTCTTGGTTTGTTCAACGCTCAAAGAGAAATAATGACTCAGTTCGGAAAAAGAAAAGCTTCTTCTACCGAAAGTGCCACCCATTTCTCTTGCCAGTTTTTCAATAACCAAAATTGGGGGGGTTGATAATAAGTGATCCTTTGTGGCTCTTCGCGATCCTGATACCACACCTCCACGGTTTGTGGGTTGCGTAGTAGAGACGCAAGCGACTCGTAAGTGGCATCATCCACTTCAGTACCAACTAAACTCTGCCAGCGTTGTGCCAATATTTCAGGAGCAACTGAAATTGCTTTGCTTGATCGCCAACGGTTTTGATTCAGTTCAAGTGACCAGTCAGTAAAATGCAGTGCTTGCAGCTGTGCATTTGGATTAATCACATAAGGATAAGGGCTAGCAGGCGGTTCAATAAGATAAGTTTTGATGACTGTGGGTAAATTCAAAATGGCAATAAAAGCAATAACAGCCAAGATAAGAATATTATTCCAACGGCGGCGATTGATACGCATAAGTGATCCCTAAGAGTTTATCTTTGAGTAACTTAGCACATTATTGTGAGAGCTGACATTGCAGGGTACAAATTCCAGACAATAAAAAACCCAGCCAAAGCTGGGTCTTTCAATGCTTACAAAGCGTAAAATCAATTACTTGATTTTGCCTTCTTTGTAAAGAACGTGCTGGCGAACTACTGGATCAAATTTCTTGATCTCAAATTTGCCTGGCATGTTGCGTTTGTTCTTGTCAGTTGTGTAGAAGTGACCAGTACCTGCAGAAGATATTAGTCGAATTTTCTCACGAATGCCTTTAGCCATTGCTCAATTCCTCTTAAACGTTTTCGCCACGTGCACGGATATCAACAAGAACAGCATCAATGCCTTTCTTATCGATGATACGCATGCCTTTAGCAGTTAGACGTAGTTTAACAAAACGTTTTTCGCTCTCTACCCAGAAACGATGAGTTTGTAGGTTCGGCAGAAAACGACGCTTAGTAGCATTTCGTGCGTGTGAACGGTTATTACCCGTTATTGGACGCTTACCAGTTACTTGGCATACTCGGGACATGAATGTCTTCTCCAAATCGTTTCAGCTCGATATCAACCTTGGTGGCCGAACCTCGTTCTCGATGTATTAAGAAGTTTGAGGTTAAAAACCGTTATGGAAAATCCATACAAGGCTATCAAAGGTCGCGTATTATACTAACTTGACATGCATTGCTCAAGACCCGAACAGATCCTTTTTACGGATTTGGCGATCTTTTTTTAAGCAGAGCTGATTTAGGTTGATAATTTAGTGCGCGAATCATACCAGAATAATCTTAAGTCACAACCTAAAATGTGATTCAAATCCACCCTCTTTCTGCAAAAGAAATTACCTCGCCATCGCCCACCACAAAATGGTCCAAAATACGGATGTCCACTAACGCAAGCGCATCGGTTAATCGACGTGTGATTCTGCGATCAGCTTGGCTAGGCTCAGCAACGCCTGACGGATGGTTATGGGCCAATATTAATGCCGCCGCATTATGGTGGAGTGCTCTTTTAACCACCTCACGAGGGTAAACGCTGGCCGCGTCAATCGTCCCCTCAAACAGCACTTCATCGCTGATCACTCGGTGTTGATTATCCAAAAACAGAATATAGAAGGCTTCTCGATGGCGATCGCGTAGCACACTCGATAAATAAAGCTTGGTTTGCTCTGGGCTAGTCAAAGCGCCACCTCGTTTGAGCGTTTCGGCCAAATAGCGCTGCGTCATTTCAAGTACCGCCTGCAATTGAACGTATTTGGCTTCGCCCAACCCTTTATGGCGGCAAAACTCTTGCTGGTTGGCCGAAAAAAGCGCTCGAAGTGATCCAAACTCACGCAGCAGCAGATCCGAGAGAGCGAGCACATTCATTCCTTGAGTGCCAGTACGAAGGAAAATCGCCAGCAGTTCAGCATCCGATAATGCCTGAGGACCGCGAGCAAGCAATTTTTCGCGTGGCATTGATTCAGTGGGCAGTGATTTGAGGCTCATAAGTAGGCTCCGTATAGTGATCCTACTTTTATATAATGAGTTACTACTCAGGCCCTAACGGACCCGAGTGAGGATTAGGATGAGATCAATCGAATCTGTAATAAGCGTGTCGATTAAAGCTTAAAGTGACTGACTAAGCTCCCCATTTGTTGGCCAGATTGTGCCAAACGTGTGCTGATCGCTTCTGAATGTTGCAAATTATCACTCAGTTGATTGACTATTTGTTGAATAGCGACCAAATTCTGATTGATGTCCTCTGCTACTGTACTTTGCTGCTCTGCGGCCGAAGCCGTCTGAATTCCCATATCTTGAATGGTACTGACCGCGACAGAAATTCCAGCCAAACTCTCTTTAATGTGGATAGACTCTTGAGCGGTTGTTTCACCACGCTGCTGGCTGACTTTCATGCTGTTTACCGCTTTACTCACGCCCTGATGTAACGCCTTGAGCATTTCACCAATCTCTTGTGTGCTATTTTGCGTGCGGCTTGCTAACGAACGAACTTCATCCGCAACAACCGCAAAGCCTCGTCCTTGCTCACCCGCTCGCGCCGCTTCAATCGCTGCGTTGAGCGCTAATAAGTTGGTCTGCTCGGCAATTTCACCTATCACATTCAACACTTTGGTTATCTGTTCTGTGCGCTGACTCAGTTCCAATATCGCCTCAGAAGTCAGGTTTACTTCTTTGACCAATTCACTGATACCTTCGATAGCACTATTGACTTCATCTCGTGCCTCATTAATTTGACTATTGGCCGATTCAATCGCTTGTGAGGCTGCGTTGGTGTTGTTAGCCACCTCGCGTGCAGTGGCACTCATCTCAGTCACTGCGGCCACGACCTTATCCGTCTCTAAACAGTGGCTACTCATTTTTTGGCTAGATTGTGTGGTTTGCTTATCCAAATCGCCTGCGGCAGATTGCACCTCTTGCGCTGACGAACGGATGTCTTTGATTAATGGGTGCAACTTATCCATAAAAGCATTAAAGGCTTTGGCTACATCACCCACTTCATCGTGGCTTTCAACCTTGAGACGGGCCGTTAAATCGCCTTCTCCCGCCGCGACATCTTGTAGCGAAGCAACCACATGTTGCAACGGTGCGACTCCGCGAGTAACCAGCATACTCACCACAATAATTGTGATGATTAGTCCCAAGAGTGATAATCCGATATTTGACCAAGTCTGCTCCAATCGCTGCTCATCACGTAGCGCCTTAAATTCAGCGACTTGGGCGTCAATATCATCTATGTAAATTCCGGTCCCGAGTACCCAATCCCATTTAGATAAGTATTCAGCGTAACCCAGCTTGGGGGCTTGGGCATTAATGGTGGGTTTATGCCAAGAAAAATAGAGAAAGCCATCTCCTGTTTTAGACGCTTGAATTAATCCAGCAATAACGGGAACGCCATTATTATCTTTTAGATCATAAAGGTTCTTCCCTTCTAAAGCAGGATTAATGGCATGTAGGGTATTGATTCCTTGAGAATCATAAGCAAAGAAATAACCATCACTTTCAAAGCGCATTGATTTTAATATAGCTTTAGCCGCGGCTTTATTCTCTCCATTTTGGTCACTGTCATAAAGCGATTGAACTGCGGTAATCCCCATCATTAGATAAGCTTTCAACTCTGCTTTTCGAGTTTCAACGAGTTGCTCTCGGTACTGCTTTAGCTCTTGTTTTAAGTCGTGACTCTCACTCCAGTAGCTAACCACTGACATCATAGCGGTGATCAGTACTAGTGGAATCACGGTTATCAGTAAAAGCTTGGCTCTAATTCTTAATGAGGTCACTATAAACGCTCCTTTTGCTCCATTAACCTACTCGCCAATGAACCACAATTGGGCAGAAATATCTGTGAGGAAAGTGCGGCTTTAGTGGCATACGATACCGATAACAAGCTGGAAAAAGAGGAATAATTGACACTGCTCCAACAAATTTTCGGAGTTGTGATAACATGACGCGCAGAATTTTTGAGGAAAAGATAATGCAAACACTGGCAGGAAAAAAGATTCTGCTCGGCATTAGCGGCGGTATTGCTGCGTATAAATGTGCTGAGTTAACGCGTCGCTTGATTGAACGTGGCGCTCAAGTACAAGTGGTGATGACCCACGCTGCAAAAGAGTTTATAACGCCACTGACCATGCAAGCCGTCTCTGGCAGGCCAGTTTCAGATAGCTTATTAGACCCAGCCGCCGAAGCGTCTATGGGCCATATTGAACTTGCCAAATGGGCAGACTTAGTCCTGCTAGCTCCTGCGACAGCGGATCTCATTGCCCGCGTCGCCGCAGGGATGGGTAATGATTTACTCACCACTTTGATTTTAGCCACCAATGCGCCAGTGGCCGTCTCGCCGGCAATGAATCAGCAGATGTATCGCAATATCGCCACACAAGAGAATATTGCCACGCTTAAACGCCGAGGAATGATGATTTGGGGCCCTGCAGCTGGTGAACAGGCGTGTGGCGATGTTGGCCCGGGCCGCATGCTTGAGCCAATGCAATTGGTTGAGCGCTGCGAGTTTTTTTTCCAAACAGAGGTATCGAACAACACACTGCTCGCGGGAAAATCACTGTTGATTAGCGCAGGCCCAACCCGTGAAGCGCTCGATCCAGTTCGCTATATCAGTAACCACAGTTCAGGCAAAATGGGCTATGCGATTGCGCAGGCCGCCGCTCAATTGGGCGCGAAAGTGACTCTGATCAGTGGCCCGGTCAATTTGCTCACACCGCCACAAGTACAACGTATTGATGTGGAAAGTGCCTGCGATATGCATCAGCAAGTGATGGCGCAAGCGCAATCACATGATGTGTTCATCAGTTGCGCCGCCGTAGCCGACTATCGCCCTGAGATCGTCGCCGATCAAAAGATCAAAAAAACCGATGCGAGCGATCACATGCTCATCACCATGGTCAAAAATCCCGACATCGTCGCCAGCGTAGCCGCATTGAAAGAAAACCGCCCGTTCACGGTAGGCTTTGCTGCTGAAACGCAGCAAGTTGAAAAATATGCCCGCGCTAAACTGCTCAACAAAAAACTGGATATGATCTGCGCCAATGATGTTTCTGTTACGGGCCAAGGCTTTAACAGCAACGACAATGCATTAACCGTCTATTGGCAAGGCGGAGAGCAAGCATTACCTTTGAGTTCAAAATCTGCATTAGCTCACGCGCTGATGCAACTGATCGCGAGTCAACTGTAGGCAACAAACAGACGTTCTAAGCTTCTTTTAGGGTTCATAGCGTTTATTGGGTGGTAAAATCACCACCCAGTTCAATCATTTTCATTTTTACGCTACGCAGTCCGAAAACTGTCCGTTAAACTACTGCGCTTAACGGACAATACCCAAACCATCTGAAGGGTATAAATATTTGCTCACAAGCATGTGGTAACTAAAAGGAAATCGGGTCATGGCCGTCAATAAGAAAATCAATCGTCGTGAAGAGATTCTACAAGCACTCGCTGAAATGCTGGAATCTAACGATGGTGCATCACGCATCACCACAGCAAAGCTTGCTAAGCAAGTGGGCGTTTCTGAAGCGGCTTTGTACCGTCATTTTCCGAGTAAAGCACGGATGTTTGAAGGCTTGATTGAGTTTATTGAAGAGTCTTTAATGTCGCGGATTAATCGCATTTTGGATGAAGAGAAAGATACACTCAACCGCATCCGCTTAGTGCTACAACTTATCTTGGCTTTTTCGGAACGTAACCCGGGCTTGACACGAATTTTATCCGGCCATGCTCTAATGTTTGAAAATGAGCGACTGCGTGAACGGATCAACCAACTGTTCGAACGCATAGAAACGTCACTACGCCAGATCCTTCGCGAACGTAAACTGCGTGAAGGTAAATCCTTCCCCGTCGACGAAAGCATTTTAGCCGCTCAATTGCTTGGTCAAGTGGAAGGCAGCTTAAATCGCTTTGTGCGATCTGACTTTAAATACCAACCGACGGCAAATTTTGAAGCGTATTGGGCGTTATTAAGCGCTCAGATTGAGTAAAAACCACCGCCAACGTCGTGATAAAGAATCACCATCAGTGAAAGAATCAAAAGTAATGAGCAAAGAAAAATACGGCAAACCTGCATTTACCCTCTCGCTACTGCATCCGAAATATTGGAGTGTATGGCTTGGCTTTGGGCTATTAGCGTTGATCGTCAACCTACTTCCCTATGCCCTGCTATTGAGAATAGGACGTAGCATAGGCGCATTCAGTATGCGCTTTGCTCACAAGCGGGTACACATCGCCACACGCAATTTAGAATTAGCTTTTCCACAAAAAAATGCTGAAGAGATTTCACACATTGTTCGCGAGAACTTCAAAAATACGGGCATGGCGCTTATTGAAACTGGCATCACGTGGTTTTGGCCAACTTGGCGTTTTAAACGTATTTTACGGGTGAAAGATGTCGATGTACTACGCCAACTCCAAACCGAGCAGCGAGGTGCTCTGCTCTGTTGTGTGCATGCGTTAAATTTAGAGATCACCGCTCGCGCTTTTGGTGTGATTGGTTTAGCTGGTTATGGCGCTTACCGCCCACACAGCAACCCTGCGTATGAATTTATTCAATATCGTGGTCGCACCCGCAATGGCAATAAACTTATCTACCGAACCGACATCAAACAGATGATCCGCGTACTCAAACAGGGCGAGCGCCTATTTTATCTACCCGATCAAGATTACGGCCATAACAAATCGGTGTTTGTTCCCTTCTTCGCAGTAGAGGATACTTGTACAACGACTGGCACCAGTATTCTTGCTTATACCAGTCAATGTGCGATTGTCCCAGGATCAGGGTTTAGAAACGCCAACGGAAAATACGAAATCATCGCCGATAAAACCATTGATGGCGACTATCCAAAAGATGACATGACCGCCGCCGCCGCTTACATGAATAAATACGTCGAAGAAGTGATTCTGCGCGCGCCGGAACAGTGGATGTGGCTGCATAAGCGTTTTAAATCTTTGCCAGATGAAACGTTAACTAACTCTCGCTATTTATAACTAGAAAAAGGTTTTGCTTGCCATGAGCAACAACGAAAACAGCACAGACAAACACTTGCACAACCCCACATTCCAATGGTCTTTTTTACACCCAAAACATTGGGCAACTTGGATTGGGATCTTCTTTGCCGCTCTGTTCGCCTTTATGCCACCGGTATCGCGAGATAGGCTCGCGCGCAAATTATCCACCTTTGCGGTGCGTAAAAATGGCCGAGTGGTGCGGCGAGCTCGCGTCAACTTAGCAAAATGTTTCCCCGAAAAATCAACACAAGAGCGCCAAGCTATTTTGGAAGAAACCTTTGCAACGGCGGCGCAATACATGCTTGGCTATTCTGAGCTTCTGGTTCGCTCAACCCAACATAACTTACAGCGTGGTAAGCTGATTGGTGAGCATCATTTGCTGCCACTGCTCGACCAAGGTGAGCGGGTTATCTTGCTAGTGCCTCACTCTTGGGCCATCGACTATGCTGCCGTTATGCTGGCTGCGCGAGGCTATAAAGTGGCCAACATCATGAAACCGCAGCGCAATCCAATCGGCGATTGGTTAATGCATGTACAACGAATGCAATATGGCGGACGCATTTTTACTCGTGAGGCGGGTATCAAACCGTTCCTACGTTCAGTGCAAAATGGTTATGTGGGATATTGGGTTCCAGACGAAGATCATGGTGCGCCAAATTCAGTTTTTGTCCCTTTTTTTGGTACAGAAAAAGCCACACTGAAAGGCTTTGGGAAAATGGCAAAGTTATGTAAGGCGCATGTCGTACCATTGATGTCGGTATATAACAACACGACTCACCAGTACGAAGTGCATATCCTGCCTGCCTTAGAGAACTTTCCAACCGGCGATGAAGAACAAGATGCACGGGCGATGAATAAAGCGATTGAAGATTTAGTCACCCCACGTCCAGAACAGTACATGTGGAATTTATCACTGTTGAAAACCCAGCGTGATGGCTCGGAAATTTACGATAACTCGCATCATGGCGATCAAAGTTAATCGCTAGAATAACTAAACTAATAACAAATAAGCCCCGAGCGACAAACTCGGGGCTTTTACTTTTCAACAAGTGGCTCTACGATTCGCAAATAAGTTGATGCTTAAATTCCGTACTGCGCACGATACACTTTTACCGCCTCAAGGTGCTTAGCATCCGTCCCTTTCTCTTCAAGATAAGTAACCAGATCGGTCAGGCTAACAATTGAGATGATCGCGCAACCAAAATCACGCTCCACTTCTTGAATGGCAGAAAGCTCTCCTTTGCCTTTTTCTTGGCGATCAATTGCTACCAAAACACCGGCAAGATCCGCACCGTTAGCTTGAATGATTTCCATCGACTCACGAATGGCAGTACCCGCCGTAATGACATCATCCACCAGCATAATGCGCCCTTCTAATGCGCTACCGACCAAGTTACCGCCTTCACCGTGGTCTTTCGCTTCTTTACGGTTAAAGCAATACGGCGTATCAACATCATAATGATCAGCCAACGCTACTGCCGTTGTCGTCGCAATTGGGATCCCTTTGTACGCAGGTCCAAATAGCACATCAAACTCAATCCCAGAATCGACCAAAGCAGCGGCATAAAAACGCCCTAAGCGCGCTAAATCACGGCCAGTATTAAACAAGCCAGCGTTAAAGAAATAAGGGCTTTTTCGGCCAGACTTCAAAGTAAACTCGCCAAACTTCAAGACTTCTTTTTCTAGTGCAAATTCAATAAATTCACGCTGGTATGCTTTCATGATTTTCTCTCTCTTAACTCATACACTTTGGTTTATTTCTCTTTCCCAACAAGAACAACCCCCTCCTAGCCTCCCCCTAAAAGGAAGAGGTACTAAGATAATGCATTCCC
>AEZC01000098.1 GCA_000257205.1 Vibrio ordalii ATCC 33509
GTGGGATCATGGGGCGCATACGTTAAACTCATGTCACCACTCGTCTCCCCCCAATGGCTAGCACAAAAGTTAGGCGACCCGCGCACCGTTGTTCTTGATTGCAGCATTGAATTCCAAATTCCCAGTGAAACTGAGAAAGATACTCTGCATAACATTCCCGGCGCTCGCCGCTTTGATTATGATGGTGAATTTTGTGACCTACAATCGTCACTACCTCATATGATGCCTAGTGAAGAGTGCTTTAATCAATTAGCACAATCGATCGGTTTAAACCACGATTCGATCGTCGTTGTCTATGACAATAGCGGGACGTTTGCATCACCGAGGGCATGGTGGATGCTCAAAGCGATGGGACATGCGTCGGTATACGTTCTTGATGGTGGATTAACCGAATGGAAACGCCAAGGTTTACCCGTTGTAAAAGAGTACACACACGCCTTTAAACACGGAAACTTCCATGGCATGCTCGATCCTCGCTATTTTGTGAACGCAGACTATGTGCTTGCACAAATAGAGAACCCAGAGAGCTTAACTGTTGATGCCCGTTCACAAGCCCGTTTTTTGGGTCAAATAAAAGAACCAAGAGAAGGCGTGCGCAGCGGCCATATTCCTCACTCTATTTGCTTACCTTTTACAGAGTTGATGAATGGGCATAAGCTTAAATCACCGCAAGATCTACAACCTATTATGCAAGCGACGCTGACTGCTGGAAAAGAGCAATACATTTTCAGTTGTGGCTCAGGCGTAACCGCCGGTATTGTGCTGCTGGCTGCGCACATTTGCGGCTACGAAAAACTGTGCGTTTACGATGGTTCGTGGACAGAATGGGGGCAGCGCAGTGAGCTGCCTCTTGAGCTTTAGCCTCTGAATCAATCCCCACCGTCGTGGGGATTGATTCATGTCATAAGGATTATATAGGTTAAATTCAAACTGACGATTCTGTGACGGTTTTCATCTGCTCATCTAAATTCAGTACCGTTAACGCGTTGCTTACGCTGGTGGCAATCACATCAATTGCACCGGTGCGTAGCGCCCCAAGCAGCGCTAAAGGTTTGCTGTTTTCCGCCGCGATAGCGATCACCTCAGCGATCGGTCGAAATTCGTCAAGCCCTAAGCCAATGACGCGATCGCTCATCACCGTATTGGCGGCTTTGCCGTGGATATCAAAAAAATCATAACCAGCGAAATCCCCCACCACACCTTGCTGTAAACGCGACTGCACCACTTCATCGGCGGTAAACCAACCGAGATCGACCATGTAGCTGTTTTCACTCATATCCCCAATACCCACTAACGCAATGTCTGCCTTACGTGCTAAATCTAAGGTTTGTTTGACGGTGGCATTTTGCATAAACGCTAATTTTTGTTCGCGATTTTCAGCATAGGCAGGCGCATAAAGCGTTTCAGAGCTTCCACCGTATTTTTTGGCCAGTTGTCGACAGATATGATCCGCATTAAACATCCCACCTCTTGGGTGAATGCCACCAATACTGCAGACAAACTTACACTCTCGCGGTGTGATCACGCCAATATGATGCGCAACGGCCGATACATTTCGGCCTTGACCAACGGTCACAACCATGCCGTTTTTTAGCGTACTGGTCAGGTAATTGGAAACCAACCCCGCCACTTGTTGGCGCTGCAGCTCTTCGCTAGGTTGGTCAAGTGCAACCAGCGCACGTTTTACGCCAAAGCGTTCAATCAGTCGCTGCTCAATTTTGGCGCTAAAAACAGGGTGATATTTCACCGTAATTTCGACAATCCCTTCATCGCGTGCCTGTTTAAGCATTCTGCCTACTTTGGCTCGTGAAAGAGAAAACTTTTTCGAAATCTCTTCTTGAGTTGCACCATCTTGGTAATAAGCCACTGAAATTTCAGTTAATAAGTCAGTATTTTCGATAGAAATGTCTTGATTGGGAGTGGTCATACGGGATCTCATGGTCAATATTGTGCGCATAATAACGACAATTGAGCATTTGCTCATTGACCTAGCATAGGTTAAGCCTCATTTACTTTGCAACATTTGCTCACGGAAATTACATTTTCTCACTCTAATCAATGCGCAGTAACGTTCGCTTTCAACCCTTGATAAATCTAAGCAAACGTTTATTTATCAGCACTGAGATTAATTCACAAAAAAATAGTTGATTGATATCACTATAACCTCAGAACAGCGATTGACTTTCCCAGTGGATAAGATAAATATGGCTACATCATTTACTCAACGAACGAGCAAATGTTCAACACAAATGTTCGGTCGCTGGAAATAATTGAGTTAGCTTTTCTGGCATGTGTAAGACATGACTATGTGATTGCTAACCCGCTTGCAAATGCCCAGCAAACTCAAAATCTTGCTTGGCCCAAAGAAATAGGATGATCGATATGAGCAATAAATTAGAGCAACTTCGTAAAATGACGACTGTTGTTGCTGACACTGGTGAAATTGACGCAATCAAAAAATACCAACCAGAAGATGCGACCACTAACCCATCTCTCATTCTTAAAGCGGCTCAAATTGCAGAATACGCGCCACTGATTGATGCTTCTATCGCATACGCAAAAACACAGAGCTCAGACAAGGCTCAACAAGTTCAAGATACTTGTGACATGCTTGCTGTCAATATCGGTAAAGAGATCTTAAAAACGATTCCAGGGCGTATTTCTACCGAGGTCGATGCTCGCCTCTCTTATGATATGGCAGGCAGCGTGGCAAAAGCGCGCCAACTGATCAAAATGTACAACGATGCTGGCATTACTAACGACCGTATTTTGATCAAACTGGCTTCAACCTGGGAAGGTATTCGCGCAGCAGAGATCCTTGAAAAAGAAGGCATCAACTGTAACCTGACTCTATTATTCTCCTTTGCTCAAGCACGCGCGTGTGCAGAAGCAGGCGTATTCCTGATTTCTCCATTCGTCGGCCGTATTATGGATTGGTATAAAGCCAAAGAAGGCCGTGATTTTGCACCGCAAGAAGATCCTGGTGTATTGTCCGTGACTGCGATCTACAACTACTACAAAGAACATGGCTACAAGACAGTCGTGATGGGCGCAAGCTTCCGTAATATTGGTGAAATTTTAGAGCTAGCAGGCTGTGATCGTTTGACTATTGCCCCTTCTTTACTGGCAGAACTCGAAGCAGCTGATGGTGAAGTGGTTGAAAAACTGGTTGACTCTCAAGGCAACAAAGCACGCCCAGCAGCAATGACCCACGCAGAGTTTTTGTGGGAACACAACCAAGACCCAATGGCCGTAGAAAAATTGGCGGAAGGCATCCGTAACTTTGCCATTGACCAAGGCAAGCTTGAAGTCATGATTGCAGCCAAGTTGTAATCCACTTACGAATTAAAATTTGGGGAACGATTAACGTTCCCCTTTCCTTTCTAACTCTATTATTTGTCGGTAATTATTATGGAACGTAAACAATTAGCCAATGCCATCCGTGCTCTTAGTATGGACGGTGTTCAACAAGCTAACTCTGGTCACCCTGGTGCACCGATGGGTATGGCCGATATCGCTGAAGTTCTTTGGCGTGGCCACTTAAACCATAACCCACAAAACCCACAATGGGCTGACCGCGACCGTTTTGTGCTGTCGAACGGCCACGGCTCAATGCTGATTTACTCTTTATTGCACCTGAGCGGTTACGCGCTGTCGATTGATGATTTGAAAAACTTCCGTCAATTGCACTCAAAAACACCGGGTCACCCAGAATACGGTTACGCGCCGGGCATTGAAACCACCACGGGCCCACTAGGCCAAGGTATTACCAATGCGGTCGGCATGGCGATGGCTGAAAAAGCACTGGCGGCGCAGTTCAACAAACCGGGTCACGACATCGTTGACCACTTCACTTATGTGTTCATGGGTGATGGCTGTTTGATGGAAGGCATCTCGCACGAGGCGTGTTCTCTGGCGGGCACACTGGGTCTTGGCAAACTGATTGCGTTTTGGGATGACAACGGCATCTCTATCGATGGTCATGTGGAAGGCTGGTTCTCTGACGACACGCCAAAACGTTTTGAAGCGTACGGCTGGCATGTTATTGCTGCAGTTGATGGCCATAACGCTGAAGCGATTAATGCCGCTATTGAGGCTGCGAAAGCAGACCCTCGTCCAACCTTGATTTGCACCAAAACCATCATCGGTTTTGGCTCGCCAAACAAAGCGGGCTCACACGATTGTCACGGTGCCCCTTTAGGCGCTGAGGAAATCAAAGCGGCGCGTGAATTCCTGGGTTGGCCGCATGCACCTTTCCACATCCCTGCCGACATTTACGCGCAGTGGGATGCCAAAGAAGCTGGCCAAGCAAAAGAAACCGATTGGAACGCCAAGTTTGAAGCTTACGCCGCCGCTTACCCAGCCGAAGCCGCTGAGTTCAAACGCCGCGTAAATGGCGAGTTGCCAGCAGAATGGGAAGCGAAAGCGAGTCAAATTATTGCTGACCTTCAAACCAACCCAGCCAATATTGCGTCACGTAAAGCGTCACAAAATGCGCTGGAAGCGTTTGGTAAAATGCTGCCAGAATTTATGGGCGGCTCGGCGGACTTGGCACCGTCTAACCTCACCATGTGGTCGGGCTCTCAATCGCTCACCGCGGAAGACTTCTCGGGTAACTACATTCACTACGGTGTACGTGAATTCGGTATGACCGCCATCATGAATGGTATTGCGCTGCACGGTGGCTTCGTACCTTACGGCGCAACCTTCCTGATGTTCATGGAATACGCACGTAACGCCATGCGCATGGCGGCTCTGATGAAGATTCAGAACATCCAAGTCTACACTCATGACTCGATTGGCTTGGGCGAAGATGGCCCTACTCACCAGCCGGTTGAGCAAATCGCGTTTCTGCGTCTAACACCAAACATGAGCACATGGCGTCCGTGTGACCAAGTGGAATCAGCTGTCGCATGGAAATTGGCGATTGAGCGTAAAGGTGGCCCATCAGCGCTGATTTTCTCTCGTCAAAACCTCGCGCAGCAGCCACGCAGCGAAACGCAAGTTGCCGATATCGCGAAAGGTGGTTACATCCTGAAAGAGTGTGCAGGCCAGCCTGAGCTGATCCTGATTGCCACTGGCTCAGAAGTTGAACTGGCGGTGAAAGCCGCAGAGCAACTTACAGCCGAAGGTAAGAAAGTGCGCGTAGTTTCGATGCCATCGACCGATGCGTTTGATAAACAAGACGCAGCTTACCGCGAAGCCGTACTACCAGCAGCCGTGACTAAGCGTATCGCTATTGAAGCAGGTATTGCAGACTTCTGGTACAAGTACGTCGGCTTTGGTGGCAAGATCATCGGTATGACGACGTTTGGTGAGTCAGCACCGGCGGATCAACTGTTCAAAATGTTCGGTTTTACAGCTGAAAACGTGGTGAAACAAGCGCAAGAGCTGCTTGCTTAAGTCGTTTAATTTTTAATGCAAAAGCCCAGCGAGTCATTCGCTGGGCTTTTTTGATCTTGTCGCATATGAAAGAGATATATCACTTAAAAGGCACGCCACCAAAAGGCATAACTTAATTATTGGAAACAATAAATAACACTTCCACACGACGGTTACATGCTTTACCTGCATTGGTTTTATTCGTACAAGCCGGAACGTATTCACCATATCCACGGGTAAAAATAGAGTCCATCGCCACATTACTTTTCACTAAAGTGCTTTTTACCGCTTTAGCACGGCGTTCAGACAAACCATCATTAAAGGTTGGCGCTCCAGTACTGTCCGTATGGCCATCAATCACAATATCAATGCCGGGTTCTGAGGCTAAATAACGCCCCATCATAGTAAGCCAATCACCAGAGCCAGTAGAGACCGTTGAGGAACCTGTTTCGAACTTCACCGTATCTTTCAATTTAACCATGATGTGATTACCCGGAAGGACTTCGTAATCCACACCATTTTTCAATAAGAAACGCTGCAAAGAATCATAACTATTCGTGCGCTGCTGACCTATCGGACCTTGAACGTCAGCCGAAACTATTTTCGGCGCATGGCCCCATTCAGGATAGAGCACATCAAAATCGCCTTTTGGCGCCGCATCCAACAGGTTATCGCTAAACATCCGATCAGTGGCTAACGTTCCGCATCCGGTTAACAACATTAATAACGGTAAGGCTAAATACTTCATTCGAGTATCACTCCATTCTCTTACTACCTCAACTGTATCGGCCAAGGCTGTAAAACTTTATATATATTTGGTAGCAATTTCGTGATGGTTTCTGTTTTCCTTGTCGCCGGAAGCCGTTAGAATTCAAGCCTTCTTCCTTAAAATAATACTCATGATGAAAAAAATAATACTCTATTGGTTGAGCCTTAGCACCACACTGTTGATCCTAGCTGGCTGTAGTGATAACCCCATACCACAGAAAGGGAAACAATATGATGAGCTTGCTGTAAATCTCGCCACATACCGCCTGCCAGTCGTCACCGAAGTGTTTTCGCTGACTTGCGGTCACTGTCGTTCAATGGAAAAGGTCATCCAGGATCTCGAGAAAATAACAGGTGAGACATTTGGCAAGCTGCATGTCACCTTTAACGAAGGCGCACAGATTGGAGCCATGATTTACTATTCAGCCGTGATGCAACTAGGAACAATTCCCGATCATGTCATGATGGAACAGCTATTTTCGGCCGTGCAAATGGATGGAGAAGTAACGTTAAATGAGCGTAAAGAAGCGATTGATTTAGCCTTCAGCCAGCGAGGGCTAATCAGCCCATATTCGTTAGATGATGAGCAGCAAAAACTGTTATTCCAAGAAATTCAGCGTGCCTATGATATTTCAACAAAAGGCCAAATTAATGCTGTTCCAACCTTTATTGTGAAAGGTAAGTACTTAGTCATTACCTCTGGCCATCAAGATACCGTAAGTATTGCCAACACCATCTCCTATTTATTGACTCAACCCTAATTTGCAAGGCTCTAGAATATGTCTAAATTTGTCTTTCCCATTATTATTTTTTTATTGGCTGGGTTTTTCATCTATCGTACATGGAATAACCACAAAGTTGCCGATGAAAATTTTGCCAAAGGCCAAGCGTTTTTAGCTGAAAATGCTAAGCAAGATGGCGTAACCACAACTGAAAGTGGCTTGCAATATCTTGTACTAGAACAAGGTACTGGCACCGTTCATCCGAAAGCCAACAGTCGTGTAAAAGTGCATTATCACGGTACTTTACTTGACGGTTCTGTGTTTGATAGCTCAGTTGAACGTAACGACCCGATTGTGTTTGGCTTGAAGCAGGTGATTCAAGGCTGGCAAGAAGGTCTACAACTGATGGTGGAAGGACAAAAAATGCGCCTGTTCATACCCAGTAATTTAGGTTATGGCAAAAGTGGCAGCGGCCCAATTCCCCCCGCATCCGTACTGATTTTTGATGTGGAATTAATTGAGATACAGTAAGTCAATCATGATGGGCCGCTTATCGCGGCTCTATTTTTGAGAAGTAGACGGATAAAACACTGACTCCATTTTTTATCCAGCAATTTCCAACCATGCATGATAGCAAGCACTCTATCCATGAAAAATCAGTGGGTGACCATTCCCCAAATTGCTTACCGCTGCTAAAAACGCCATTAAAAAACCCGTTTTAAATCAAACGAATAAATCATTCATAAATATGTCATGCTCATAGAGTTAATTTAT
This sequence comes from Vibrio ordalii ATCC 33509, assembly GCA_000257205.1. Taxonomy (GTDB): domain Bacteria; phylum Pseudomonadota; class Gammaproteobacteria; order Enterobacterales; family Vibrionaceae; genus Vibrio; species Vibrio ordalii. The sequence goes on from AEZC01000098.1 coordinate 7,647, forward strand.
ATCCTAGGGTTAATTGATATACACTTCATTTACTCCTAATATTCTAATCACACATATCAATAATTGTATTTCTATCAACTATACCCAAACAACTTGGAGTTGCAGGTAGGCGGCAAGTGAGTGAGTCCCCATGAGCATAGGC
>AEZC01000099.1 GCA_000257205.1 Vibrio ordalii ATCC 33509
GTCTCTGATGGTAAATAACCATATTGGTATGACAATGAAGCAATGACAGTTTGAGCCTGCCACGGTAAACATTCAAACTTTGTCGTCTTGGATATTCGATTGTATAAATCAACAATACGTTTTGTCTCTGATTTTTTTACTTTTGATACTAGAATTTCTAATTCAAAATCGTTAACCATAAGAGGATTCTTAATCAAAATAGCTTCAGCTTCACTTTTTTTATAACCAAGATAAGGTGTAAGCTTATCTACCAAAGAAGCAGGGAGACCTAAAGCAATTAAATCTGATTTTGAGCGTGCTCCCAAATCAAATCCTGAAGCAATAGTGACACCACTATTACTATTTTCGACATCAGGAACATATCCTTTCTTTTTTACTCCTTCAAGTTCTTTAATGAAGTCAAAATTGATCATCAATTTACACTGCGGTTTTGACTCCCACCCATCCATCAACGCTTCATCTAAACCTAACAATGTGCCTTGGCCAACAATACCATCAATGGGGCCAATGCTGTATGACGGATGCGTTTGATGGCTGGGTTGATAACTTTTTTGGAACTGCTCAATGGCCGTTTTGGTTTTATTACCGAAATCACCATCGGCTTGCAAATCAAATCTCATTTTGATTAACGCTTGCTGAATCAAGCTCACTTCTTCGCCATTGTTGCCTTTTCTGAAAGCACTGGCCTGTTTCTTCGCTAACTTTTCCAGCTCTTCTGAAGCTTTCAACACATCCGATTGTAGCAGTGACGCTTTATCTTCGTTTTGTGCATCCTCTTTTTGGCTCTCTTCCTGAGCGCTCTTTTCTGCCGCCTTAGATTCTGACTGCTTTTCTGATGATGCAGATGATTTCTGCGCAGCGGATTGTATTGCGGCAGCCTCAAAATGAGTGATCACATTCGCTTGGCCGCTTTGCATGGTCGCGCTAATAGCACTCGCTTGTAATTCGGCCGGAGCTTTCATATCAAGTAGTGGGGTTGCCAACATGGCGGATTGCCCACCATAAGCGCTACCGCTGCCGGCACTTCCGCCAGCATTAAGGTTAATCGCAGGACCAACGATGTGCACGCCACCAGCATCCACTTTGACAAAGCTGCCACCCGCTTTTAAAGTCACTTCAGCCCCAGCTTCTACAACAATTTTAGCTCCCGCTTTAAGGCTGATTTCGCGCCCTGTCTGTATCGCGGTCAGTTTGGCCACTTTATGCTGTAATGACCCGCTAACCTCTACACTGCTATCTTGGGTTATGTTATCGCGGCTTTCGCCCTCCACCGTGAGGTGATGGTTATGTTTAACGTGCGTGAATTGGTCGTTATCCACCGTGAGGTGCTGGTCGTGCTTGATGTGCGCCGTGGCATCATTGAGCACCAAGGCGTCTAAGTCTTTTTGCGCGTGTAGGTAGATTTTCTCTTGCGCTGCTTGGTCTTCAAAGCTCAGCTCATTAAACCCTTGCCCTTGGTGCGTTTCACTGCGCAGCACGGTTTTGGTTTTGTTATCCGGCAGTATGTACGGCGCTTTGTTGGTCGCATGGTAGGTACGGCCTGTGACTATCGGTTGGTCTGGGTCGCCGTTGAGAAACGAGACGATGACTTCATGACCAATGCGCGGAATGGCTATCATGCCGTATTAGCTGCCGGCCCAACCTTGTGAGACGCGCACCCAGCATGAGCTATGTTCATCGCCGTTGGAATATCTGTCCCACGGGAAATGCAGTTTGACGCGGCCATGTTCGTCACAGAAGATTTCTTCGCCATCAGGGCCCACTACCAAGGCCATGCAAGGGCCATCCACTTGAGGTTTGGCGTGCGGTGTCGCACGCCACGTGACATCGGCAGGAATGAGCGTGAATTGGTTGCTGTACGTGGTCGCACCACTGCCGCCCTCTTCTTCCAATGCTTGTGGCTGACGCCCTTGGTGATGCACTTGCACTACAACCCAGTCGCGGTTCGCGCTGTCGTCAAGATGCTCTTGTAAGTCGAACTTTGTGCCTGCTTGCAGGCCAGGATGGTTACTTTTTCCGCTCGCGGTACGCGCTTCTCGTCGTAGGTACTCTAAGCGAATTTGATTAAAGGCTTTGCCGCTAACGTTGTCTTTAAAGCGACCCGGTGCATCAAAGTGCTCGTAGGTCGCTTGCTGGTAATCCATATCGCGCCCTTGCGCTTGCTGAGCAAACGAGTAGCTCGGCTTTTTAAAGCTGTAATCTTGCAGCGCGCTGTGGCTCACTTCGGTTTGGCTGTGTTGCGTTAATTGCGAGACATAAGGGCTCTCCATCACGCCACCCGCAAGGACGTTGTAAGGGATAGGCGTTTCTCGCTTTATCAGGCTTTGGCTGTCGTCACTGAAAAAGAGGGTGTGTTTCCCCTCTTCATGAATGAAGTGATACACCAAGCCCTCTTCGGCGGCTAAGCGGTGCAAGAAGTCGATATCCGTCTCACGGTACTGCACACAAAATTCACGCTGAGCGCACTCACGTTTCAGCGAAAAGGCGTAGTCGTTAATGCCCATTTCTTGCAGTACGATGGAGAGGATTTCGGGAACGGTTTTGAGCTGAAAAATACGGCTGTTTTGGCGCAGTGATAGCCGCTCTAATGCTGGAACTAAGGTCAGTGAGTAAAAGGTGTGATGATGGCCAATATCGCCTTTACTGAACTGGCGCACAATGCCGTGCACGCGCTGCACGACAAGGCCATCACGCAGCATCTCAAGCTGAGCGGTTTTGTCCACCAGCTCCAACGCCGTTAAACCAGATTGGCGACTGGCCAGTTTTATCTCATAGCGAAAACCGTAGCAGCGCTGGCCCGCCTGCGCGCTATCAGACAGCGATTCCACGCCTTGGTATTCACGCACCACTAACGTGTCGTCTGCCAAACCCTCCACGGTGAGCCTAAAACTTAACCTTGCCATTTTTTTCCCTTCCACATTTGAATGTCGAAAAACCTTAAGCTCAATACATAACTAGGCTACGTACTGAGCTTAAGGTTTTGGTGTGGGTCACTCACCCCAAAGACATGAAACACGAGTGAGCGACCCAAAAACTAAGCGTGATTACGCTTCAACAGGCTTGCGCCAGTCGTCAGAGCCTGAAGTACCCGCATTCACGTGATCCCACAGGATTTTACGGTAAGACATAGAAACCGTAACGTTTTGTGTGAAGTCGCCGTTCGCTGGATCTTGGCAATGTGGCATTTCACAGTGGATATCAACGATAGAGGCACTTTCAAGTTTAGTGGTGAAGAAGTTCTCTTGTTTACCTTCGATAGAAGTGCGGTACCATTTTAGCTCAACCGATTTCATCTTCTCGCCAGACGCCAACGCGTTATAAAGAAAAGGAACCGCTTTATTTAGCGCAACGGTGAATTTGAATGGTTTGTGAACACGCTGACCAGAAGGCTGACCTGATTGTGGGTCTGTCGGTACAGTCACAACGTGGTCAAACATTTGAACCAACATTTGATCTTCATGACCTTCAACGAACGCATCGCCGATAGAGTCAGTAGAAAGAGCGCCTGCAGTAATCAGACCCTGAGTTTCGCCTTCAATAGAGATATAACATGGAGTTGGCATTGCAAATTCCTTACTTTAAATGATGAATGGTATGAAACAAGTTCACTCGTCATACAGCAAAGTCAGTGCCAACTTCATCACCCTTTAAAATCAACAACTTAAAAAACCAGCACTCTTGCTTGAGCAAAAACCTGCCCAGAGTGAGCAAAATATTGCTTCGATGGGTAAAAACTTACCCTCACGCGGAGACAGACAGACGGAAAAATCCCGATTCACACTGTAAATCGGGGTTTTGATATTGAGACTGCACAAGAAACCATTCAACTCATTAAATTGCAATGGGATTGGCAACTATACCCTTGTCTCTATCTTATAGAAGAGAGTTGCCAGTGGCGGTACACAGACCAAAATAGATTGGTCTAAACCCTCACTCTCAACGTTTTCAGTCACTATGCTATTTTTGACTTCAAAACCGCTACCGTCATAGTGTCTATCATCCGTATTAAGCAGTAATTGATACTCACCTTTGGCAGGCATACCTAAACGAAAAGCTTGGTGAGGAACAGGGGTGAAATTGGTGATAATTAAAATACGTTCACCGCCGTCACTCATGCGCTCATGCGCAAGAATGCTCGCATCGGCCGCATCTTGTAAGCGCCACTCAAAGCCACGAGGTTCACTGTCTAACTCAAAAAGTGCAGGCTCGGCTTGATACATCTTATTGAGATCTCGCGTTAAATTCTGCACTCCTTGATGGCGTTCAAACTGCAATAAGAACCACTGAAGTTGGTCATCATGATTCCATTCTGCCGTTTGACCAAATTCAGTGCCCATGAAGTTGAGTTTTTTACCCGGCTGGCCATACATGTAACCCATATAAGCACGCAAGTTTGCCGTTTGTTGCCACTCATCGCCGGGCATTTTGTTGTGGATCGAACCCTTGCCGTACACCACTTCATCGTGCGATAGCGACAACACATAGTTTTCACTGTGTGCATAGACTAACGGGAAGGTGATGACGTTGTGATGGTATTTGCGATGGACGGGATCTTCTTTTATATAGGCCAAACTGTCGTGCATCCAGCCCATATTCCATTTGAAACCAAAGCCTAAGCCGCCCATAAAGGTTGGCGCTGAAACGCCGGGAAAAGCTGTTGATTCTTCAGCAATGGTCATAGCATTCGGGAAGTGTTTGTACACTTCTTCGTTCATCCACTTTAAGGTGGCAATCGCATCGTAATTTTCTCTGCCGCCATCCACATTTGGGATCCATTGATCATGGCTGCGTGAGTAGTCGAGATAGAGCATCGAAGCAACGGCGTCTACTCGAATGCCATCGATATGGAACTGTTCAAACCAATATAACGCATTCGAGACTAAGAAACGGCGCACATGTTCGCGGCCAAGGTCATAAATATACGAACTCCAATCTTGATGCCAACCACGGCGCGGATCAGGATCATGGAATAAAGGGGTGCCATCAAAATTGGCTAAGCCATGACTATCGGCAGGAAAATGTGCGGGAACCCAATCGAGCACCACACCAAGGCCGGCTTGGTGACATTGATCAACGAAATATTTAAAATCATCGGGCGTACCAAAACGGCTCGTTGGCGCAAATAAGCCAACGGGTTGATAACCCCAAGAGCCATAGAATGGGTGCTCAGACACGGGCATAAGCTCTACATGGGTATAGCCTAAATCCACCAAATAAGGCACCAGTTGATCAGCCAGCTCACGATAATTTAAAAATTCCCCCGCCGAATTACGACGCCAAGAGCCTACGTGCAACTCATAGAAAGAGAGCGCTTGCTTGCGCTTTTCGGTGATGGGGCGAGCTTGCCACGAACGGTCTTGCCATTCATAGCGACGATGATCGTATGTTACCGAGGCAAATGAAGGGTACTGCTCAGCATAGTGACCCCAAGGATCGGCTTTATGCGGTAACCCTTCACCATGAGGCCCTTTCAATTCAAATTTGTATTGCGTACCTTCGGGTAAGTTGGGCATGAAAATCCCCCAAATACCGTAATCAAGGCGCTGCATTGGATTACGACGTCCATCCCATTGATTAAATGCGCCAATCAAACTGCACGCTTTTGCATGCGGTGCGTAGACTAAAAAACGGATACCTGAGATTTGTTTACCACCACGATCCATAGTTACGAACTGCGAACCCATGTGGTGATACATCGATTTCGGCGTATGTAAATCATCATACTCGGCGTACAAGCCATGGTACTGATATGGGTCATCGATGAGTTGCTCGACACCAGCCCAATCCACCGCTAATTGGTAGTGGGTAAAACGTAAATCAATATCTGATTTGAGAATGAAACCCGACTCATCTTCACGCTCAAGCAGAATGCGGGGTTGATTTTCCACCACCAGCTCAACTTTTTCGGCACCCGGCACCCAAACGCGTAGCGAACCTTGATCGGGTGCGAGGTAAGGGCCTAAAAATGAGAATGGATCTGTAAATGATGCATGGGAAAGTTGGCTATATGCCTGCTTTAGCTTTGAAAGCTTTTTTGTTTTCATATCCCTACTCCTAACCTAACTTTCTTTAAACGTATAAAAATGCCCGCTAAAATGGCGGGCATACTAGCGAGGTTCAGTGTACCGAACTCTGCTGTTACATTGAGTGACCTAGACTAAAATTCTTCATGCCATGATTAAGAAAGATAACACTAAGTCACATCAAGGTTTATTCAGTAAGTGATTATTTACTTACACTCGCTCGCACTTCCGTTAAACGTGCAGCAATTCGATTAACATTATCACGCGCAAACACTTCATCCAAATTCATTGAAAGTTTACGACGCCAGTTAGGGTACTCATTAACGGTACCCGGAATGTTAACGGGCTTATCCATTTCCAACCAATCTTCCAACTGAATACTTAACAAGGTCGATGCACCGGATGCGACGTGCAGTTGCAGCGCCTCACTTAAATAGGAATCCATTGGGACAAGGCTCGCATCACGCCCCACCCCCTCAGGCAAATAACCATGCCATGCCACCGAATCCAAAATGCCTTGTTTACATTTCAAACGATCCTCAAACAAGGTTTCGAGCTGAGATTGATCCGGGTACAAACCAATTTCGCTGCCCATTTTGAGATCATCGCAATGCCAGAAACCACGCAACGTTGGCATATCATGTGTGCACAGTGCCGACATCGACTGAGCGGCGTAATGTTTCGGTGAGATAAAGCCGCCATCTTCTGCGGTTTCAAAGAAGAACACTTTATAAGAGTGAACACCCGCATCGGCTAAAATATCGATGATTTCATCAGGTACTGTGCCCAAATCTTCACCAATCACGCTGCATTGATGGCGGTGAGATTCCAACGCTAAAATCGCGAGCATATCTTGTACTGGGTAGTAGATGTAAGCACCCTTAGTGGCATTTTCACCTTTGGGTACCCACCATAAGCGCAGTAAACCAAGTACATGGTCAATACGCAGCGCACCACAATGTTTCATATTGGCGCGCAGCAGTTTGATATAAGCATCGTAAGCGGTTGCTTGTAAGACTTGTGGATTAAGCGGTGGTAAGCCCCAATTTTGCCCCAATGGCCCAAGAATATCCGGTGGTGCGCCAATGCTGGCGTCTAAAATCAAGTTACCGGCATCAGCCCAAGTTTCAGAGCCAGAATCAGCCACACCCACCGCAAGGTCGCGGTATAAGCCGACCGCCATGCCTTTCTCTTCCGCAAGTGCTTGGGCTTCATTAATTTGACCATCAGCAATCCACTGCAAGTACATGTATAAATGAACTTTATCTTGATTGTCCTCGATAAATTTCTGTACTGCACTGTTTTCAAACCGACGATATTTTTCAGGAAAAACCGGCCAACCCCATACATTCGGATCTTGGGCATGTAAATCGACATGCAGCGCATCGAATGCCGCTTGGTGCACCAAGCTCTCACCACCTTCTTCAACGAAATTCAAAAATGCTTGTGCGCGATCGCTATTTTTATCTAAATGGCGTTTTTTAAATTCGGTGAACAGGAGTGGCAAGACACTCATTTTTAATGTTGCAACTTCGGTATAGTTTACCCAATGCGCTTCACGTACTTTCTGCAGACGTTGCTGAAACTCCGGACTGCCCACTTTTTGCTGCGCATCCGCACTCAAAGCAAATTCAGGCACTGAACTCACGTCAATGTATAAAATATTGAGCCAACGGCGTGACGATGGGCTGTAAGGACTCGCCCCTTCCGGGTTTGCAGGAAAGAGAGAATGAATCGGGTTAAGGCCGACAAAATCGCCGCCACGAGAAGCAATATCCGCCACTAACTGTTTTAAGTCACCAAAATCACCAATACCCCAGTTGTGCTGAGTACGCAGCGTGTAAAGCTGTACACTCGGGCCCCATAACTTTTTACCTTCGATAATAGGCGCTTGTTTGTAACAGGCTTTTGGCGTCACTATCAGCGTGAGCTCATACGGTGCTTTACGGCGTTTCCGTGTCACCAACAGTTTGTGATATCCCCATGCCAAATCGCTTGGCAATGCAAACACTAAAGGGCCACCCTCAGCGCGTTCATCACGAACGACTTGCGATTGAAGATAGCCTTCAAGTACCTCTCCTTGCTCGGTTTCTAAGCGCCAGTTAAATTCGCTTTCACGTGCGCTGGCACCTAGATAAAGTGGCACTTCTACCGCTTCACCTTCACGAATAACGAGAACAGGATCTAATACATCTTTCTTGTGTTTCTTTTCTGCTGATTTCAGCAGCGTTTCATCATTGGTTGTGTCATAGCCCAAAGACGCCAATAAGCGGATAATGGTTTCATCTTCCACTTTCGCTTCGTCGCCCCACGCGCTTATGTAGCTGTCGGCAATGTTCGCCATTGCCGCTACTTGTTTCAATGCGTTTAGTTGTTTCATCGCTTTCTCCGAAGGGACTTCTTTCCCCTTCAAATGGGTAGGGTTTTATTATAATGAGTCACATAGAGCCAAGGCACTAAGGCCTTGGCTTACTTGAAAATTAACGTTTAACGGTTTCTAATTTCCAGATGTTGTTAACGTAGTCACGGATACTGCGGTCAGAGCTGAACTTACCCACCAACGCGGTGTTAAAAATCGCTTTCTTCGCCCAGCCAGCCTGGTCACGGTACTGCTTGTCCATCGCCTGATGTGCTTGTACATACGAGGCGAAATCAGCCAGCACTAGGTATGGATCACCACCATCAAGCAAGCTATCGAACGTGGCTTTCAATTTGCCCGGAGCGCCTGGGGTAAACTCTTCACCCACCAACAAATCCAGCGAAGCCTTAAGCAGCGGATCCGCATTGTAGTAATCATATGGGTTATAACCACTGGCTTTTAATGCTTCGACTCCGTCCACTTCCAAACCGAAGATGTAGATGTTGTCATCACCCACTTCCTCACGAATTTCCACGTTTGCACCATCCATCGTACCTATGGTTAAAGCACCATTTAGCGCCATTTTCATATTACCGGTACCAGATGCTTCTTTACCTGCGGTAGAAATTTGCTCGGATACATCGGCAGCAGGAATGATGATTTCAGCTATGCTCACACGGTAATCAGGAATGAAAACCACTTTTAGCTTGTTGCCAATGCGCGGATCGCTATTTACTTTTTCCGCAATTTTATTGATGGCGTAGATGATCTCTTTAGCTAGGTGGTAACCCGGTGCCGCTTTAGCCGCGAAGAACACCACGCGCGGCGTCATATCGAACGTTGGGTCATTCACTAAGCGATGATACAAAGAAAGAATATGTAACATATTCAAATGCTGACGTTTGTATTCATGCAAGCGTTTGATCTGCACATCAAAGATGGCATTGGTATCAAGCTCAATACCCATGTGCTCTGCGACCCAATCAGCCAAACGCTGCTTGTTGTGTTTCTTGACCGCCATAAACTCTTTTTGGAATTTCGCATCGTCCGCGTATTGAGCAATCTCTTCTAGCTGATCAAGGTGCGCTGGCCACTCAGTACCAATCTTGTCCGAAATAAGCGCAGACAAACCTGGGTTACAAAATTTCAGCCAGCGACGCGGCGTAATGCCGTTTGTTACGTTGTGCAAACGTGTTGGGTAAAGCTCGTGGAATTCTGGGAAAAGATCGCGTTTTACCAACTCCGAGTGCAGCGCCGCCACACCATTAACAGCGTAAGAGCCAACCACAGAAAGGTTTGCCATGCGCACTACGCGGTGGAAACCATCTTGGATGATGGAGAGTTTTTGCTGTTTCGACACATCACCCGGCCACTTAGCACGTACTTCTTGCAAGAAGCGGTGGTTGATTTCGTAAATGATTTCCATATGGCGAGGAAGCAGACGCTGGATCAACGACTCGCTCCACGTTTCGAGTGCTTCAGGCAGTAACGTATGGTTGGTATAAGCGAACGTTTTTGAGCTGATCGCCCATGCCTCATCCCAGCCCATGCCTTTCTCATCAATTAAGATACGCATCAATTCAGGAATGGAAATCGTTGGGTGAGTATCGTTTAGCTGAACGGTTTGATATTTAGGAAGATCCGCAATGGCATGACCCGCCGCCGCATGACGACGTAAAATGTCTCGCATTGACGCCGCACTGTGGAAATATTGCTGCATCAAACGCAGCGTCTTGCCTTTTTCGTGGTTATCATTTGGATAAAGCACTTTGGTAATGTTGCCCGCATCAATCAAAGCATGCTGCGCTTCAAAGTAGTTACCGTTGTTGAAATCCGCCAGTGAGAAAGGTGCAATCGCGCGGCACTCCCATAGACGCAATGGATACACCGTATCGCTTTCATAACCAACAATGGGTAAATCCCAAGGCATTGCTTGGACAAACATACCCGGAACCCAATGACGCTTTTCAACACCATTATCATTGATAACATCAACATGGCCGTAAAAACCAATCTCTTGTGCTAGGTGTGGTCGTGCCACTTCCCACGGGTAGCCTTCAACACAACGCCACGCATCAGGAGCTTCTTGTTGGTGGCCTTCATTAAAAGATTGCTTAAATAAACCATATTCATAATGTAAACCATAACCTACGGTTGGGTACTCTTGCGCAGCGCACGAATCCATGAAACATGCCGCAAGTCGTCCTAAACCACCATTGCCTAAGGATGGGTCGCGTTCTTCTTCTAATAAATCCGTTAGATTCTGGCCTAAACCAGCCATCGCTTCCGTGATTTGCTCATACAGACCCATGCTGATGAGGTTGTTGCCAGTTAAGCGGCCAATCAAGAACTCAAGTGATAAGTAGTTCAGACCCTTAGCGTTAACAATGCGCTGGTCTTGCTCAGTTTCGAGTAGATCAAACGTCGTTAGTTCAGCCAGTGCGCGCCCCATTGCGAGATACCATGAACGGCTATCTGCATTTTCAATGGTGGTTGCATAGGTAGCAGTCAGGTGTTTCTTTACGTTTTCTTGGAACGAGGCTTTATCAAACTTCTTCTGTTGCGTAGGTTTCATTAGCGAAATCTCACTTAGTCGTTTTCATTCATCTTCAGCATATCGTGCATCAGCTACGCAAGGTCGGCATCCTCCTAAAAATGACCTCGTTTAGGAGGAGGGCTCAGGGCGTAGAGAGCGAGCACCACAGTCGCAGTGATCTATCTCTCATTCGTTGCACATAGCGGTTCATAAGCAGTGATTGTGATCACATCACCTTGCTCACTAGCCTAAATACTGCTCATGACGCTCAGGTTTCGATCAGGAATATCAATCTCTCAATATGAGAATTGGCTCTCAAAAAAATGAGCTTCATTTACAAATCACATGAGATTTTGTACATGCTCAGTTTTTATATAGCGCATAACAAAGAAGTTTTAGTGATTAAAATCACAATTATGGGGCGTAGATGATAAGTAAATGTGAATCCTGCAAGAATCTCGGGATGGATCAATAAACGTGCGTCACGACATCAAGTAACATCCATACAAAATGAGTGATAGTTCACTTGTGAACTCCTAAATAATGATGCTCTTCTTACTAAGCACCTCCAAAGCTACGATCAGCTTTTAAGTCAGTAACAAGAACAATAAATGGAATCTGGAAGATGTGGATACCTTCTAAGCTTACTCGCCCCGGCCGCCTACACAACGCCATCGTTCGCCCACGTGTGTTAGAGCTGCTTGCCCAAGCACCTTGCTACAAACTCGTGCTATTTCGCTCGCCTGCTGGTTATGGAAAAACCACCATGGCAGCGCAATGGTTATCAGACAAGACCAATGTGGGTTGGTATAGCATCGATGAAAGCGATAATGATACGTTCCGATTTATCAACTACTTACTGCAAGCGATTAATAAAGCGACTCAGCAAAGTTGTCCAAATGCCCAAAAACTGGCCGAGCGACGCCAGTTCTCTTCTCTACATTCACTATTTAGTGAAGTGTTTTCGGAAATGTCTGGCTTTAACAAAGAGTGCTATGTGGTTCTCGATGATTACCATTTGATCGCCGATGACGATATCCATGAAGCGATGCGCTTTTTCCTCAAACACATGCCAGACAACCTAACGCTGGTCGTCACTAGCCGTGCCACTCCACCATTAGGCACGGCCAACTTGCGCGTACGCGATTTGATGATCGAAATTGGTAACGAGCTACTCGCCTTTGATACCGAAGAAACAACACGCTTCTTTAATCAACGGGTCTCTGATGGCGTGGATGATGATACTGCCAACAACTTGTGCACCTATGTCGAAGGCTGGCCCTCCGCACTGCAATTGATTGCCTTACAAGCACAGCACCAAAAGCGCACGTTGGCGCAAACAGCGGAGTCAGTATCGCAATTTAATCATGCACATTTATGGGATTATTTAGTTGAGGAAGTGTTTGATCTGCTGGATAAAGAAACGCGCCAATTTTTGATGCAATGCTCAGTGCTCGATCACTTTAATGACGTGTTAGTCTCTGCACTCACCAAACGTGACGACGCGCTGAGCATGATTGAGTCGCTCAACCGCTATGGTTTATTCATTTATCCATTGGAAGGTGAGCACAACTGGTACCGGTTCCACAACTTATTTGCGGAATTCCTCTCTCATGAACGCTTGGCTCGCATCCCGCAGCAGGAGCAAGATCTGCATCGTGCCGCCGCGTACGCTTGGTTGCAAGAAGCTACTCCTCATCAAGCGTTGCGTCACGCCACGCTCGCCAACGATACTGACTTACTCGCTACTATCTTGACGCAATTTGGCTGGAAGATGTTCAACCAAGGCGAGCTTTTGGCTCTCGAAGAGGCCATTAACCAACTCTCCCCCACTCAGCTCTATCGCGAGCCTAAACTGTGTATGTTACAAGCTTGGCTGGCTCAAAGTCAGCACCGCTACTTTGACGTTGGGGATCTGCTGACTAAATCGACCAACGAGATGAAAGCGCTCAATGTTCAGCTCAGCACCAAAGAACAAGGCGAATTCAATGCCCTGCGTGCTCAAGTCGCGATCAACCAAAATGAGCCAGAAAAAGCCTTAGAGCTGGCGGAATTAGCACTGAGCCAACTGGATCACACCGTTTACCGCAGTCGTATTGTCGCCACTTCAGTGGTCGGCGAAGTGAATCACGTGCTCGGTCAATTAAGCCGCGCCCTCTCGATGATGCAACAAACCGAAAAGCTGGCACGCCAGTATCAGGTTTACCACCAAGCGCTATGGGCATTACTACAGCAAAGCGAGATCTTGATTGCCCAAGGTTATGTGCAAGCCGCTTTTGAAGTGCAGGATATTGCCTTCAAATTAATTGAAGAGCAGCAATTACAGCAAGTGCCATTGCATGAATTCTTACTACGGATACGTGCCCAAATCCTGTGGTGCTGGAACCGCTTGGATGAAGCGGAAGAGTGCGCTTATAAAGGACTGCGCGTATTGGGCAACCACTCTCCCAGCAAACATCTGCACAGTTATTCTATGCTGGCGCGTATTGCTATTGGCCGTGGTGAACTCGATAAAGCGGGTAAGTTCATCGAACAAATACAGCACTTACTGAAACAATCGACTTATCACGTAGACTGGACAGCGAATGCTTCGCTCTCACTGATTCTATTTTGGCAAGCTCGTGGCAATGATGAAGCAATGTTGCAGTGGCTCAAGACCACCATTCGACCAGAAAAAGCGTGCAATCACTTTTCACAGCTTCAATGGCGCAATATTGCTCGAGTTCAGATTCACTTAGGTCATTTGGAAGATGCGACTCAAACTTTGACGTTTATGCAGCACGAAGCGCAAACTTATCAGTTGATTACAGACCTAAACCGTAATTTGATTCTCGAAGCCGTTCTAGCCACTACAGTCCATAACGAAGAAGTAGCGAAAGAAAAACTCAAGGAAGCGCTACAGTTAACCAATCAAACGGGCATGGTAGGTAACTTTTTAATCGACGGCTCGAAGATTGGCCACTTATTAGAAAAGCTCTCTAGCCGAGCTGAATTAGGCGATTTGGAACGCCACCGAGCACAACAGTTAATGAAGGAGATCTCGACCACTCAGCGCAGCCGATCAATCCATTTTGACGAGGATTTTGTTGAGAAGTTGGTGAATCACCCAAATATTCCCGAACTGGTTCGCACCAGCCCACTCACTCAACGTGAATGGCAAGTATTGGGGCTTATCTACTCTGGGTTTAGCAATGAACAAATTGCACAAGAGCTGGATGTCGCAGGAACCACTATCAAAACGCACATCCGCAACCTGTACCAAAAACTGAATATTGCTAACCGCAAAGAGGCAATCCACACCGCCGAGAATTTATTGCAACTTATGGGCTATTGAGTCGCAGGTATGATCAAAAAGAGCCAGATAATCTGGCTCTTTTCTGTCGTAAAAAATGACGGTTAGAAGGTTTTTGGGGCGAAACCAGTCATCATTTCTAAACGCAGCTCTTTGCCCATTGTTGTCATCGGGTGTACCACGATTAAACCTTTAACTGACTTTTTCAATTGACCTAAATCCGCTTGCTCTGCTTTGGTAAGTTCACGAGAAAATGGCATATCGAGCAAACTCTTACGCTCTTTGCTCACCGTATAATTTTGCTTGTGTTTTGCTTGGGCGAGCTTTTTCGTCAGTTGCTCTACTTCATCGGTAAATTTGCTGATCATTACTTGATCGCCACGACCTTTAGCCGCATCGAGCTTATGACGACACGTATCTAAACGGTTGTTGAGTTGTTGAATTTCATTTTTCAGGCTCATGGTCACTGGCTCTTTGAAAGTAAAGTGGGCGCGGAGTATATCACAGCCTATCTATACTCTATATAGAAATTAAGCTTAAACCGGTGAAATGAAAGCCACTGGCAAGTCATAGAGGGCATAACAACTCTACTTAGCATTCCAATTTGACATAACACCCATTTTTCATATGAAAATATGCTCTTTGTAAGACGCGGTGCCGCAAACTTAGCTAAGCTGTGTTTATAACAGTGTTTATAACAGTGTTTATACCCGTGATCATTGAAGATGCTT
>AEZC01000100.1 GCA_000257205.1 Vibrio ordalii ATCC 33509
GCCTACTGAATGGTAGGCATCAAAAGCAGTTGAGATTTAATGCTTAAAGCTTTAAAACTTAGAAGAAATATTTTAGACGAATACGCATGCCTAGATCTTTGTTTTCTGTGTCGTCTACTTTCGAATAGTAAGTACCTAGATAAACAGAGAAATCTTCCACATCCATCACATTAGCAAATTGATAAGAAGCATAAGTGGTGTTTACTTTCTCGCTAGTACCTTTATCAACATCACCATAGACATGACCTAGACCAAAGCCTTTAAACAGTAAGTTAGCACCGATGGTCGTATCTTCTTGTTTAGTTTTGTCGAAATCACGGAACGCATAGTTCACGTTGATAGAAAGATCGTTAGCAGAATAGTTAACTGTCGCGCCATAACCAAGGAAATCATTCGCAGCATCTTTATCATCTGCTGTCAGATTGGCTTCTAAACCAGCAGCAACACGAACTGAGTCAACGATTTGGTACGCAACAACTGGGCGTACGAACACAGCATTTTTATCCGCTGTAGTCGCATTCTTCTCAAATTTGGTAGAGAGTTCAAAGTAAAGATTATCCGCTGTCTTACTAAAACCGACTTGGCCGTTATCGCCACGGCCACGAGCCGCATTCGCTCGGTACACGTCGCCGTTACCAAAACTTGTCTCAGCGTCATTATCAACTTTAGCGTATTCAAGCATAGTATCTTGACCAACAGGGAATAGATCAAATGCTTCATAACGACCTACTCTCAATTCCCAGTTATTTGCTTGACCAAATGCAATCCACGCATCATCAAGTTCAACTTTACCCGTTGTTTTAAGTAAAGGTTGTGCTTGCGCTTTGATATAACGGTCACCACTCACACTGCGCTCACCAGCGATTTGAACCAAAAGGCGGCCATCTTGATTTAGATGTTGCTTATCAGTGGCATTTTTATCACGAAGGTTGATATCGAACTCAACATCACCGCCGATTGAGAAAACACCTTGTTCACCTTCAACACTGATACCTGCGTTTGCTTGTAGTGCGGCTGAAATTAGAATTGCGGCAAGAGAAAGTTTACCAGAGGTAGCAAAATTCATTTTTTATACTCCATCGACCTTATGGTCATCATTATCATTATGTTGGTGCTTGACACCTTGAATCTCATCCTGAGATATAGACAATAAAATTAATGAGTTAGGCTCACATTCACCGGGGGAAGTAGCACGCTACTTTGGTAATCATGAATAACTCAATCTCTTTATTGCTCAGCAACCACTGCTTATGTATTCGCTTAACGTTGCTGACGGGGATGGAGTTTACATTCACTGAATCAATGTAAAAATAGATCAATGTCACATTGGGGATCGTTCCCATGAATGGGTTATTGATAAGTTTATATAAATCACGCTTTTGCAAATAATTCACACCAAGAATTAAATGTTGGCATGAAAATTATGTGAAGTAGGCCGAAATTTTACTTAACAAAATAATAACAACTCAAGATAAAAGTTGCTTTATCAAATTATTAACATTCTAGAATTGAGGATGGAGAGTAAAAACGAAGCAATATTTGACCATAAATTGAAGCATTACGGTTTAATGGTGATGGCTTTACTTAAAATATTTTAATTTCACGTCCGAAACCGTCAACGAATATAGTGAACGTAGGGGGGGATTTACCCAATTTCTGCTAGGGCTTTAATTTGGAGCGACACACGAGGTTCGAACTCGTGACCTCAACCTTGGCAAGGTTGCGCTCTACCAACTGAGCTAGTGTCGCATACTGCATAAGCAGTAAAAAGATGGTGCCCCGGGCCGGACTTGAACCGGCACGACTCGAAAGTCGAGGGATTTTAAATCCCTTGTGTCTACCAATTTCACCACCAGGGCACGCAATTCTGCATTGCGATGCTGTTTACAAAATTTAGTAACACCATCTTTAGATACTGAACGTTAAGTTCAACACCTCAAAATTTGGAGCGACACACGAGGTTCGAACTCGTGACCTCAACCTTGGCAAGGTTGCGCTCTACCAACTGAGCTAGTGTCGCAATGGAGGCGCGTCCCGGAGTCGAACCGAGGTCCACGGATTTGCAATCCGCTGCATAGCCCCTCTGCCAACGCGCCCCTGTAACATCAAGGGGGTTGTTTCTTCCGTTCCTCTTAAGTACGGGATGCATTCTACGCATTCGATTCGATGAGTCAATATTATTTTTTTAGTTTTTAAACCGTTTGGCTATTTTGCATTCAAAAAGGACAGATTTGGTTAATTTGATAGCAAAATTAACCACCTTTTACACGAGATAACTGTGATTTAACTGAAGCAATAATGCATGTTGTGAAAGGGATTGTAGAAATTGGAGGAACAAAAAAACGGGCCTAAGCCCGTTTCTTAATGATGCTCTGCATTGAGGAGGTCGTCTTTAGCTGCCGCCAAGTATTGAACCATTGACCAATAGGTCAAAATGGTGGCGATGTATAACGCTGCATAGCCGACCCACACCATCCAATCATCATGACGCCAAATCAGTACCCACAATGCAAACATTTGGGTGAGCGTCTTAACCTTCCCAACCCATGAAACGGCCACACTGGCTCGTTTACCAATTTCCGCCATCCATTCTCGCAACGCAGAAATGATGATTTCACGGGCAATCATTGTCACGGCTGGAATCGTTATCCAGATACTGTGGTAATGGTCAGTGATCAAGATAAGAGCCGTCGCAACGAGCACTTTATCCGCTACTGGGTCGATAAAAGCACCAAAGCGAGAGGTTTGCCCAAGTTTTCGCGCAAGCATACCATCTAACCAATCGGTAAAACCCGCTACCCAAAACACCATTGCCGCAGCAAAAGGGCCCCAGCCGTAAGGCAGATAGAAAACAACGACAAATACTGGGATAAGGAAAAGTCGTAATAAAGACAAAATATTAGGAATATTCAAACGCATATTTATAGGCTCTTATCGATTGCGCGGTTATGTTGCGTTATTTTTCTTATTGTTTCAATGCTTGGTAAATGTTTTCAGCTAAAGAATGGCTAATACCGGGCACTTTGGCGATTTCTTCAACAGTGGCTCTTTTTAGCTCTTGCAGCCCTCCCATATATTTCAGCAGTGCTTGCCGGCGTTTAGGCCCAACCCCTTCTATGCCTTCCAATGTACTGGTACGCCGTGTTTTACCTCGTTTGGCTCTATGCCCAGCAATGGCGTGATTATGACTTTCATCGCGAATATGCTGAATCAAATGCAAAGCTGGCGCATCACTTGGAAGGTTAAATTCATCGCCATCGGTTGTAATCAACGTTTCCAGCCCCGGTTTGCGGGTAACACCTTTGGCGATACCAATCATCACCGGTCTTTTCGGCCAATCTTGCCAATGGCTAGAGATGATCTGCAAAGCTCGATTCAATTGCCCTTTACCACCATCAATGAAAATGACATCGGGGATTTTTTCCACATCAAGCTGCTTTGAATACCGCTTATCTAACACTTGCCCCATTGCGGCGTAATCATTCCCACCAGTAATTCCCGTGATGTTATAACGGCGGTATTCTGGTTTAACAGGCCCTTCTTGGTTAAATATCACGCATGAGGCGATCGTGCTCTCTCCCATGGTGTGCGAAATATCAAAACACTCCATACGCTCTATGCTATCCAACCCTAAAACAGATTGAAGTGCTTTAAAGCGCTGGTTGATCGTCATTCTATGGTTAATCTTAGCCGTTATTGCACTCAATGCATTGGTATTAGCCAATTTTAAATATTGGGCACGCACACCTGTTGGGCTGATGTGGAAAGAAACTTTACGTCCGACCAAGGTCTGTAAGGCTGCTTGCAGCGGCTTTTCATCCTCTAGCAGACCCGCATTTAAGATCACTCTACTTGGGATCGTACGCGCTTCATTGTGACTTAAATAATACTGCCCTAAAAAGCCATCAAACACCTCTTCTTGAGTCGTGTTAGCCGGAATTTTAGGAAAATGACTACGACTACCCAATATTTTACCTTGGCGGATCATCAAAATATGGATGCAAGCGATGCCATTTTCTTGGGCAAATCCCAATACATCCATATCATCCATCGTCTCTTCAGAAACAAACTGTTGTTCTTGGACTCTTCGAATGGCTTGGATCTGGTCTCTAAATTTAGCGGCATTTTCAAACTGCAGTGCTTGGCTGGCTTGTTCCATTTTTTGCACTAATGTTTCAAGTACTTGGTTATCTTTGCCTTGCAAAAACAATCGAACATAATTAACCAATTCAGCATACTCTTCATCCGCAATGATATGACTCACACAAGGTGCAGCGCAGCGGCCAATTTGATACATCAGGCAAGGACGAGTCCGGTTGCTATAGACGGTATCTTCACATTGTCTTACCGGAAATATTTTTTGGATGAGGTGTAACGACTCTCGAACCGCACCAGAATCAGGATATGGACCAAAATACTCACCTTTGCGCTTTTTCGCGCCACGGTGCAACGACAAACGAGGGTGCTTATGCCCACTAATAAAAATATACGGGTAAGATTTATCGTCTCGCAGCAGCACATTGTATTTAGGCAAATATTGCTTGATGTAATTGTGTTCAAGGATCAACGCTTCCGTTTCTGTGTGAGTAACGGTGACATCAATTTTATTGATATGGCTGACTAACGCGCGCGTTTTCTCACTGTCGATTGTTTTTCGAAAGTAGCTCGAAAGGCGTTTTTTGAGGTCTTTGGCTTTGCCAACATAGATGATATCAGCCTCGGCGTTATACATTCGATAAACGCCGGGCTGATGGGTAACGGTTTTAAGAAAAGCGACCGAGTCGAACAAAGAAGTCACTAAAGCGTCTCTGTGTCTAACATTCCGTGTCGAATAGCTAAATGGGTCAGTTCAACATCACCGCTGATCGCTAACTTACTAAACAGTCGATAGCGATAGCTATTTACTGTTTTGGGGCTAAGACTAAGTTGCTCGGAAATATCCGTCACTTTTTGCCCTTTGGTAATCATCATCATAATCTGCAGCTCTCTTTCCGAGAGATCAGCAAATGGATTGTCAGAAGCTGGCGAGAATTGGCTTAATGCCATTTGCTGTGCGATTTCAGGCGAGATATAACGCTGCCCGCTATTCACAATGCGAATCGCGTTGACCATTTCATCTGGGCCTGCACCTTTGGTTAAATAACCCGCGGCTCCAGCTTGCATCACTTTGGTCGGAAATGGATTTTCCGTATGAACCGTTAACACGATGATTTTCACATCTGGATTAAAGCGCAGAATTTTTTTTGTTCGCTTCCAAACCGCCGATACCAGGCATGTTCATATCCATTAAAACAACGTCGACATGATTACTGCGACACCATTTTACTGCTTCTTCACCGCTGTCAGCTTCCCCTACTACGTTCATTCCACGGACGTCTTCAATAATACGTCGTATCCCTGTGCGAACCAGCTCGTGATCATCTACAAGGAAAACACTTATCAAACTTGTATCTCCACACTCATCTATTGGCTCTGCACCCACTGAATCGTGGATAGCAGCATCGCGGCCCACATTAATTAGCTCACAATTGGAAATTAACTCACAATCGGGTAATTAACTTAACATTGGTTTTTACTCACACTGAATATGTGCTCAAACCCCAAATTTGGCAAGTACTTATTTGTTCGGCTAATCATCCAATGAGAATCCATTAACAAATCAAAAGCTTAATTATATTAGCAGAGATGCCGCACGACTTTTACATGATTTTTTGACAAATTTGAACCTAAACATAAAAATGCAACCAGCCTCATAAAAATACAAAACCAAAACAAATCATAAAGTTAAAATACATACACCATACTAATTAACGGTTATTTCATCTCCATCGCCCGCTTACTCGCCTCACTGAAATTCGTTATTTAACTCATAGCTCTGATATGATGCCCTCCCCCAAGGTTACGACTATTTGGATTTATTACGCTTGGTTATTCAACACGGTTTTTTACTTACTCGCCATGCAAGAGACCTTCATGGCTCGACTCATATTGAGTTGTGGTTGAGTACGCCTCAAGGTCCAACCCAACTGATTATCCGTGGTGAAAAACCCGTGTTCTTCATAGCCCAGAAAGATGTACCACAAGCGCAAAAATTAGCGTTAGAGCGGCAGCTCTCTATCGAATTAAAAACATTGGATTTGGAAGATTTTGAACATACCCTCCTAGCGGGTTGTTATTGCCAAACGATTCAAACGCATGCTGAGTTTTCGGCACTACTAAAGCAACATCATATTCTGACGTTAGAAGATGATATTAAGCTTGCCGACCGCTTTCTTATGGAGCGCTTCCTTAAAGGCAGCATTGAATTTACTGGGCGGCTTACCCAGGCGTTTTCCCACTCAAAAATAGAACAGGCGAAATGTCGACCGGGCAACTATCTTCCTCATCTGAAAGTGGTTTCGCTGGATTTAGAGTGTTCTGAAAAAGGCATTCTCTACTCGATTGGTTTTGATAGCCCAATGGACAGCCGCGTAATCATGATTGGTGAGCCCGAGCCTTGCGATACCCCAATTCAGTGGGTGAAAGACGAATACGCATTGCTCAACGCTCTCATCGATTGGTTCACTGAGTTCGACCCTGATGTAATAATTGGCTGGAGCGTGATTGATTTTGATTTTCGCTTACTCCATAAAAGAGCCGAGTGGCATAAGTTAAAACTTGCGATTGGTCGCGGCAAACAGCACAGTTTTTTTCGTAGTTCAAACCAGAGTCAGCAAGGGTTTATTACCATTCCCGGGCGAGTCGTGTTGGATGGAATTGATACATTAAAAACAGCCACTTACCAATTTCGTTCTTGGTCATTGGAATCAGTATCAAGGGAGCTCTTAGGCGAAGGAAAAGCGATTCATAACGCCCATGATCGGATGAATGAAATCAACCGTATGTTTCAAAAAGACAAACCATCACTAGCGAAATACAACCTGCAAGATTGTGTGTTAGTGAATAAAATCTTTGAACATACCCATTTGCTGGATTTCGCCATTGAACGTTCCCGTCTCACGGGTGTGGAGCTAGATCGCGTCGGCGGTTCTGTCGCCGCCTTTACCAATCTCTATTTACCTCAATTGCATCGCGCGGGTTACATCGCACCTAACTTACACTCCGAAAATTGGGTCGCAAGCCCAGGAGGCTATGTGATGGACTCCATCCCTAACCTCTACGACTCTGTGTTACTTCTTGATTTTAAAAGCTTATATCCCTCGATCATTCGTTCATTTTTAATTGACCCACTTGGCTTGATTGAAGGGCTAAAAATTCCGATTGGCAAAGAGGATAATCAAGCGGTAACGGGATTTCGTGGCGGTCAATTTCACCGCACCAAACATTTTCTTCCAGAGATGATCGAGAAATTGTGGGCTGCGCGTGATGTGGCGAAAAAGAACAATAACAAAGCCTTTTCACAAGCGATAAAAATCATCATGAACTCTTTCTACGGTGTACTTGGATCGTCAGGTTGTCGTTTTTTTGATACTCGTTTGGCGTCCAGCATTACCATGCGCGGACACGAGATCATGAAGCAAACTAAAAAGTTAATTGAGGCGCAAGGCTATCAAGTGATTTATGGTGATACCGACTCAACCTTTGTCTCTTTAGGTGGTCAATATTCACAGCAGCAAGCGGATCGCGTAGGAATACAACTGGTTGAACACATCAATCAATGGTGGACGACCCACTTGCGTGAAGAGTACCAATTGGAATCGATGCTGGAATTGGAATACGAAACCCACTACCGAAAGTTTCTGATGCCCACCATCCGAGGTTCAGAAACAGGGTCAAAAAAACGCTATGCGGGATTGATCGGTGAAGGCGAAAACGAGCGGCTAATTTTTAAAGGGCTTGAGAGTGCAAGAACGGACTGGACTCCGCTCGCACAACGCTTTCAGCACCAACTTTATTCGATGATTTTTAATGGTGAAGACCCTGCGGCGTTTATTCGTGAAATCGTTGAGCAAACTCAAACAGGTCAACTCGACCATGAGCTCGTGTACCAAAAACGGTTGCGTCGCAAACTGCATGAATACCAAAAAAACGTACCGCCACAAGTAAGAGCTGCGCGACTTGCTGATACGATAAACCAGCAGTTAGGCCTACCATTACAATATCAAAATCGAGGTCGTATCGAATATCTCATCACACTGAATGGCCCTGAGCCTAAAGAGTATTTAAAAAGTCCTATCGATTATCAGCACTATATCGATAAACAATTGCAGCCAGTCGCAGAAGCCATTTTGCCTTTTGTTGGCTTGAATTTCGAACAGCTCAGCCAACCACAACTTGGGCTATTTTAAGAAGTACGACGATCTAGCCAGCGGTTAACCAATCCGAAACTCTGTTTTTTGGTACTGCTTTGCCAGCCATTGACCATAACTGTCTAGAATCCCAATCACTGAACGTTTGGCGATCACTCGTCCAGAGAGCAAAATACCCAATCTCTCAATGTCGATTTTTTTCTCCGGGTGATAACGTAAAAACTGCTGCCCGCATTCGATAGGATCATCAAACCAATTTTTGTCACGATACATAATCAAAGCATAGCTGGCGCGCAGTAATTTCTTGGCAATGGCTACTTGCGCCTTGCTCTGTTCGCTTTCAGAACTGGTTTTTGCAATTTTATCACGGTAAAAAAAGACCCAATCTGCGATGTCCATATTCCAGTGTTTAGCTATTTCCCAACTGGGTTCGAAATCGCCAAAGCATTGCGCCAGATCATCACCCAAGATGCAAACGCTGCAATGGCGCAACATAAATCCCCACGTAAAAATGCTCTCTAAAGTAGCTACTTCGCTCACGAGTGCAGTTTTGATCGAGACTTCGGTGATATGTGGGAAACTTTTCTGAAATCGCCATTTTATCGTATTCAGCAGAGTTGCTCGTTGCTCGGAGAAATCACGGTGCGTCACCAACACTACATCCAAATTGGAGCGCCCATAACGCGCAGTTCTGCGCGCCACACTGCCATAAAGGTAAAGACTATGTAGATTGTCACCTAACCCGGCACGCAGAAACTTGATGAGATCATCGATAGCCGCTTGATATTCAGCCTGAAAGGGTTGTTTTGGGTCAATAACCGATAAATACATAGCAAAAAGCGTTAGTTAATTTAAGAAAAAGTACACGCGGTCATGTTCTACTATGCAAAGCAATCAATCAAGATATTCCTTTTCGAAAACGGCAAGGTATAATGCGCCGAAACTAAGTATGAAGGAAAAATTCCATGCCAAAGGCGAATGAATTAAAAAAAGGGTTTGCTATTATTTCTGATGGCAAGACGCTATTGATCAAAGATATCGAAGTGACCACTCCTGGTGGCCGCGGTGGTTCTAAAATCTACAAACTACGTTGTACTGATTTGAACACTGGCGCTCGCGTTGATGAGCGTTTAAAAGCCGATGACTTTGTCGACACCGTTGACATGAACCGCCGTGCGGTTTCGTTTTCTTATGTTGATGGCGATGAGTACATCTTCATGGATAACGAAGATTACACTCAATTTACGTTTAAACAGGCGGATATCGAAGATGAGCTGCTGTTCATCACTGAAGAAATCCAAGGTATGTATGTGGTTGTCGTTGACGGTGTTGCGGTAGCACTAGATGTCCCTTCATCTGTTGAGCTTGTGATTGAAGAGACAGACCCTTCCATCAAAGGTGCTTCAGCTTCTGCGCGTTCAAAACCAGCACGTTTAAGCACTGGCCTTGTCGTGCAAGTTCCTGAATATGTGGCAACTGGTGACCGTATTATCGTCAACACCGCTGAACGCAAATACATGAGCCGAGCATAATAATGTCTGATTTGATTTCTTACGACGATGCCATTGATGCGGCTTACGACATCTTTCTTGAAATGGCACCCGATAATCTAGAACCTGTTGATGTGATCCTGTTTACGGCACAATTTGAAGACCGTGGCGCGGCTGAACTGCTTGACGTTGGTGATGATTGGGTTCAACACGTGGGTTTTGACGTCGATAAGGAAGCTTACGCGGAAGTATTGATCGGTCTTGTCAACGAAGAGGACGACGTACTAGACGATGTGTTTGCAAGAATGCTCGTTAGCCGCGACCCAGACCAAAAGTTCTGCCACATTCTGTGGAAGCGTGACTAACCTCATTACTGTTGCTGCGTTTTATAATGAAATCGTCGTGACACTGTCTTGAGGCAAACAGCAATAACGCCAATCGTGATTGATTGGCGTTATTATTTTTAAGCGTGATCTTTTTCCAGAGCTTTTTCTTCAACCAGTTGATAGTGAATTACATACAACTGTTCAATATTGGGATAAATGTCTTGAATCACCTCTTTCAGTGTCGTGAGTGACATATTTTCTTGCTCTGCATGGTAGTGGCTTAATTCGCTAAATAGGATCGGTTCAACCTTATTGATTAACAAGCGGCAGAACTTTCGTCCCTCTTCCAACGTACTCACCTCAACAATAGAGCCAACTTGGTAGTGCTTTTCGCTCTCATCACGAATGGTGATCACTTTCTTTTTCGCCAAAATATCCGCTTCAAAACGAGCGAAAAAAGTCATTTCTGTTGGAGCTGTCATCGCATTTTCTCTTTATTATTTAAACCACAAGTTACTATTTACAACACAGGTTATTATTTACAACACAGGTTACTATTGACAACACAAGTTACGGCGCCATCTTACCGTGACACTGACCCTTTGTCGTCGATAGCGGCTTCACCAATTCACCGTTTTGGCCGATGATGATCGCAAAGCCTTATCTAAATATTGCATTTCCCAGCGACTTCGTTAATTATTTGTATATTCAAATAAAACTCATCATGCCCATGTCAAGCTCACCACTTTATAGACAAATAAAACAATTTATTTTAGATAACATTGACTCCGGACACTGGCCTGTCGGCCAACGCATAAGCACCGAGCTAGAACTGACCGAGCAATTTAATGTGAGTCGGATGACGGTGAATAAAGCGATACGGGATCTGGTAGCTGATGGAAAACTGCAGCGCCGACCAAGGCTAGGTACTTTTGTTTGCGCTGTAGAAGACAAAGCGGAATCACCGCTACTTGATATTCGTAATATTGCTGACGAGGTCGCTAGCCGAGGAAAGCAATATCGCAGTAAAGTCTTAAAGCAACTTGCGTTAGCAGCAGATGAAAGTGTCGCTATCAAACTCGGCGTCATGCTAGGATCTTCTGTTTTTTATAGTGAAATCATTCACTTTGCTAATGACACTCCGATACAACTGGAAGTGCGTTGGGTCAATAGCCGCTACGCGCCCCACTATCTTGAACAAAACTTCGCCTTCATGACGCCCAATCAATATCTTTCACAAAACTGCCCATTGAGTGCAATTGAGCACACTGTTGAAGCCATTATTGCCGATCATCACATCAAACAATTGTTGCAGTTGGCCATCAATGAACCCTGTTTACTACTCAATCGCCGTACTTGGAGTGGCGATAAGTTAGTCAGCTCTGCACTGCTTTATCACCCGGGCTCGAAATACAAATTAACCTCTAAAGTGATGCTCGATTAACGCTACACATTTCAACATTCGATCACAGTTCTGCAACATTCACCTTGCGCAACCTGCTTTTTTGTCTTATTTATTTGTATATACATTTAAATCAGTGAAGTAATAAGCCATAACGGTGACAATAAAGATGGATCTAATACTGATCAACGCGCGTATCGTCAGCATGGAACAAGGAGATCTTGGCTATCAGCCTAGCTCTCCTAAAACTGTGGTGATAAAAGCGGGCAAAATTGACGCCTGCCTTGATAGCCACATTCCCATCGCCGCCGCGCCAGAACACAAAGTCATAGATTGCCAAGGCAAGCTTATCACTCCGGGGTTGATAGATTGCCATACTCACCTTATCTATGCCGGTAACCGCGCCAATGAGTTTGAAATGCGCTTGCAAGGCGTCCCCTACCCAGCAATCACCAAGCAAGGCGGCGGTATTTTATCAACCGTCCACGCCACCCGCACCGCATCCATTGACCAATTGGTTGAGTTGGCACTACCAAGGTTAGAGGGGTTGCTGCGTTCCGGTGTCACATCCGTTGAGATCAAATCGGGCTACGGTTTAACGCTCCATGATGAGATAAAAATGCTCAAAGCGGCTAAGCACCTTGAGGATCATCGCCGCATTAAAGTCGTCACAACACTGCTCGCCGCTCACGCCATTCCACCAGAATATCAACACCGATCAGACGATTATGTTGAGCATATTTGTCAGGAAATCATCCCTCTGGTGGCCGAACAAAAACTCGCTTCGAGCGTCGATGTGTTTTGTGAATCGATTGGTTTTACGCTGGCACAAACAGAAAAAGTGTTCCAAGCCGCAATTGCGCATGGGCTGCAAGTGAAAGGTCATACCGAGCAATTATCAAACCTAGGGGGAAGCGCTTTAACCGCCCATTACCAAGGTTTGTCTGCCGATCATATCGAATATTTAGATGAGCAAGGTGTGTTTGCACTCGCCCGTTCCAATACCGTGGCAACCTTACTGCCCGGTGCTTTTTATTTCTTACGTGAAACCCAACGCCCACCGATTGATTTACTGCGTCAGCATCATATTCCAATGGCCATCGCAAGTGATTTCAACCCCGGTACATCGCCGTTTGCTGACCTCACTCTTATGATGAATATGGCGTGCACACTGTTTGGCTTAACCCCCCAAGAAGCCTTACGAGGTGTGACTCAACATGCTGCGCAAGCGTTAGGTTTTGCTGATTCTCGCGGCAAAATTGCCACTGGCTATGATGCCGATCTCGCCATTTGGAATATTAGCCACCCAGCCGATTTAAGTTATCAAGTGGGCGTACCGCGTTTGCATGCACGCGTAGTTGACGGAGCATTTACCTATGAATAACCCTATTTTTAGCAACACTCAGCACAGCTTCGAGTGGCAAGGCCGTGACGATGCCGAAGATGGCGAGTTAGGTACACGCGTTCACCATCAAACTCAACGTTGCACCGTCAATACGCTTCCCATTCAACCAAGCCAAGATGAGAAAGCCATTGCCATTATCGGTTTTGAATGCGATGCAGGGGTGGCACGCAACAAAGGGCGCATTGGCGCAAAACAGGCTCCCGATGCCATTCGCCAAGCGCTGGCCAACATGGCTTGGCATAAGCACTCTCGCTTTTTTGATCTGGGCAATATTCGTTGTATTGATGATGAGCTTGAGCTGGCTCAGCAACAGTGCGCTGATGTGATTGCCCATACGCTTAAACAAACGCCCGTTATCGTACTGGGTGGCGGTCATGAAGTCGCTTGGGCCACATTTCAAGGCGCAGAGCAATATCTGAGTCAACAAACTATCAGCCAACCACGGATTGGGATCATCAATTTTGACGCACATTTTGATTTACGTGCTTTTGAGTCAGAGATCGCTTCGGTGCGACCTAGCTCGGGCACGCCCTTTAATCAAATTCATCAATGGTGCGAGCAAAATCAATGGCCATTTCATTACGCTTGCTTAGGTGTGAGCCGAGCAAGTAATACGGCGGCACTGTTTCAACGAGCCGATGAACTGGGCGTTTGGTATATGCAAGATAATCAGTTTTCAGCACTGAGCCCGATTGATCATCTGCGTGAACTGCAGCACTTCATTGACCAGTGTGACTATCTCTATTTGACAATTGACTTAGATGTCTTTCCAGCTGCAACGGCGCCGGGAGTCAGCGCCCCAGCAGCACGTGGCGTCAGTTATGAAGCGCTCGCCCCTTATTTTGACAAAATTTTCTACCACAAAAACAAACTGTTAATTGCCGACATTGCCGAATACAACCCGCAATTTGACCAAGACAATCAAACCGCTCGTCTTGCGGCAAGGTTGTGTTGGGATATCGCCAATGCCATGACCGACGATTAATCGCTACACCTCACTTAACCCGATACTGGCACCATAACAACAATAGCGCCACATTGTGAAATACAAGGAGTCTCAACATGACGCAACCCCATACTCAAGAGCAACGTCTTGATACCACGCGCACCATTCGCGCCCCTCACGGCACAACACTTCGAGCCAAATCGTGGTTAACCGAAGCGCCACTGCGCATGCTCATGAACAACCTTGACCCAGACGTTGCAGAGCACCCACATGCACTTGTGGTGTATGGTGGCATTGGCCGCGCGGCGCGAAATTGGCCGTGCTTTGATAAAATTGTTGAAGTGCTTGAACGCCTTGAAGAGGATCAAACGCTCTTGGTTCAATCAGGCAAACCTGTCGGCGTTTTCCCGACGCACAAAAATGCACCACGTGTGCTGATTGCCAACTCAAACCTTGTGCCGCACTGGGCCAACTGGGAGCACTTTAATGAGCTCGATAAGCAGGGGTTGATGATGTACGGTCAAATGACGGCGGGCTCATGGATCTACATCGGCTCACAAGGCATTGTACAAGGTACTTACGAAACCTTCGTCGCCATCGCTAGACAGCATTTTGCAGGTAACGCAAAAGGCCGCTGGGTGTTGACTGGTGGCTTGGGTGGCATGGGCGGCGCTCAGCCATTAGCGGCAACCATGGCTGGGTTTTCCATGATTGCGGTCGAGTGTGATGAATCGCGCATCGACTACCGTTTACGCACTGGTTATGTCGATAAAAAAGCCACCAGCTTAGATCAAGCCTTAGCGATGATCGATAGCTCGGAGACACCGATTTCTGTCGGTTTGTTAGGTAATGCCGCTGATATTTTTCCACAGCTAGTTGAGCGTAATATCACCCCCGATGTGGTGACAGACCAAACCTCGGCCCATGACCCACTCAATGGTTATTTACCCTTAAATTGGAGTATGGAACACGCCGCTCAAATGCGCACTCAAGATGAAAGCCAGGTGGTCAAGGCGGCCAAAGCATCGATGGCCGTCCAAGTTCAAGCGATGTTAACGCTGCAAAAACGCGGCGCTGCCACACTCGACTACGGCAACAACATCCGCCAAATGGCTCTCGAAGAAGGAGTGGCAAACGCTTTTGACTTCCCAGGATTCGTGCCAGCCTACATTCGCCCGCTATTTTGTGAGGGGATTGGACCTTTTCGCTGGGTCGCCCTGTCTGGCGATCCCGAAGACATTTATAAAACCGACCAAAAAGTGAAAGAGTTAATCCCTGATAACCCCCATCTACATAACTGGCTAGACATGGCGCGCGAACGCATTCAATTCCAAGGCCTACCAGCTCGCATCTGCTGGGTGGGTTTGAAAGATCGCGAACGTTTAGGCCAAGCCTTTAACGCGATGGTGAAAAGTGGCGAGTTAAAAGCGCCAGTCGTGATTGGTCGCGACCATTTAGATTCCGGCTCGGTAGCAAGCCCAAACCGTGAAACTGAAGGTATGCTAGATGGCTCAGACGCTGTTTCCGATTGGCCGCTGCTCAACGCACTGCTCAATACCGCCGGTGGCGCAACTTGGGTGTCACTTCACCACGGCGGTGGCGTAGGTATGGGCTTTTCTCAGCACTCTGGCATGGTGATCTGCTGCGATGGTTCAGATGACGCAGCACAACGTATTGCACGTGTTTTACATAACGACCCAGCCACGGGTGTCATGCGCCATGCTGATGCAGGTTATGACATTGCGAAACGCTGCGCTAAAGAACAAAAGCTCGACCTGCCAATGCTCAACCATGAACTCGCGCAACTGAAGTAAGGACAAAAAACATGTTAAATCTTGTTATTAAACCGGGCCAATTGAGCTTAAAAGCACTGCGTCAAGTCAGCCGAAAGCCGGTCACCGTATCACTCGACTCCAGCGCGATAGCAGGTATTGAAGCAAGTAAACAAGTCGTTGAGCAGGTGATTGCCGAAAATCGTACTGTTTATGGTATCAACACGGGGTTTGGCCTACTTGCCAATACCAAAATTGCCCCTGAAGATTTAGAAACCTTGCAGCGCAGCATCGTGCTTTCACACGCTGCGGGCATTGGTAAATTCATGGCGGATGAAACCGTTCGCTTGATGATGGTACTCAAAATTAATAGCCTTTCCCGTGGGTATTCTGGTATTCGACTTGAGGTGATCAACGCCTTGATGGCGTTAGTTAATCACCAAGTCTACCCCTGTGTTCCGCAAAAGGGATCGGTTGGCGCATCGGGTGATTTAGCGCCTTTAGCACACATGAGTACGGTACTGCTCGGCGAAGGGCAAGCTCGCCACAACGGCGAAATCATCTCTGGGCTGGACGCGTTGAAAATCGCAGGGCTAACTCCTATTACTTTAGCGCCAAAAGAGGGGCTCGCGCTGCTCAATGGCACACAAGCTTCTACCGCATTTGCACTAGAGGGGTTATTTGCCGCAGAAGACTTATTTGCCTCCGCCATTGTGTGTGGTTCGATGTCGGTCGAAGCGGCGCTGGGCAGTCGCCGCCCGTTTGATCCGCGCATTCATCGCGTTCGCGGCCATCGCGCGCAAATGGATGCCGCCAGCGCTTATCGCCACGTACTTGACAGCCGCAGCGAGATTGGTGAATCCCACACCGCATGTGAAAAAGTACAAGATCCGTATTCACTGCGTTGCCAACCACAAGTGATGGGCGCGTGCTTACAGCAAATTCGCAATTCGGCTGAAACGCTAGAAGTGGAAGCCAATGCCGTTTCCGACAACCCTCTGGTGTTTGCAGACGATGGCGACATCATCTCTGGCGGTAATTTCCATGCAGAGCCCGTCGCGATGGCTGCGGATAACTTGGCGCTAGCAATTGCCGAAATCGGCAGTTTGTCAGAACGACGCATGGCACTTTTGATTGACAGCGCGCTCAGCAAGCTTCCGCCATTTTTAGTGGACAACGGTGGCGTTAACTCTGGCTTTATGATTGCGCAAGTGACGGCGGCAGCGCTAGCCAGTGAAAATAAAACGCTCGCCCACCCGGCTTCGGTTGACAGCTTACCCACTTCAGCCAACCAAGAAGATCACGTGTCGATGGCAACGTTTGCTGGTCGTCGTCTGCGTGATATGAGCGAAAACACGCGTGGTATTTTAGCGGTCGAGTATCTTTCTGCCGCGCAGGGGCTCGATTTCAGAGCGCCCAATAAATCCTCCGCATTGGTCGAACAAGCGAAACAAATCCTGCGTAAAAAAGTTTCGTTTTACGATAAGGATCGCTACTTCTCGCCAGACATTGAACAAGCCAATACCTTGCTAGAACTGGCGGTACATAACTCTCTCATGCCGGAAAATCTTCTCCCTAGCTTATAATATTACGCTATTGAGCCTCGCTCTCTGTGAGGCTCTTTTTACTGATTGGACCATTCATCGAGTGGAGTTGACTTATAATCGCGTCAGTTTTGGCTATACAGCGTACATTATGTCTCTTACATCTTATTTCTCTCATCAAGATCAAAAATTCCAGTTCACTCGCCAACAAGCGAGTCACTTTGCTAAAAAAGTGGCGGGAGATTTCAACCCAATCCACGACGAAGACAGCAAGCGTTTCTGTGTTCCGGGCGATTTGCTCTTTGCAGTATTGCTGCAAAAAGAAGGCATTAGCCAAAAGATGCGTTTTGATTTTTCAGGCATGGTCAGCGATGGCATTGCACTGCACATTGAAAATAAGTGTATGAAAGAGAGCGCTCTTGTCGATACTGCCGGCAAAGAGTATCTACACATGAGCCGTGAAGGCCAAGTAAGCCACAACACTGCATTTATCGAACACGTTGTGACGAACTATGTGCAGTTTTCTGGTATGAACTTCCCGCACATCATGGTGCCATTGATGGAAGAAGCGCAAATGATGATTAACTGCCAGCGCCCATTAGTCATCTATGAAAGCATGGAAGTGGAATTTGAACGTTTAGACCTCACTTCACCTGAAGTTGAGTTTTCTGGTGCGACGTTTGATGTTGACGGTAAACGTGGCATTGTCACGCTTAACTTTGCCTTTAAAGAAAACGGTCAAATCGTAGGGAAAGGGGTGAAGCGCATGGTAGCCAGTGGCCTGAAACCTTATGACCAAGAAGCAGTAGATGACTTGGTTAATCGCTTCAATGAACGTAAAGAGATGTTTTTAGCTCAAGTTTCAAAAGCAGCCTAACCGTATTATTTTCACTATGGCTTGAGCTCTTTTGCCCATTATCTAGAACCATGTTTGTTGTCTAGAACCATGTTCGTTGTGTAGATTTCGCCCCGCTATTCTTGCGGGGCTTTTGATTTCGAATGTCTTACGATATTCAACTATATCCAGCGCCTAACACGCTGCTTGTAATCGACATACTCTTCGCCAAAACGCGCTTCCAGCACTCGCTCTTCTGGATAAATCTGAAAACGATTCATAAACCACACAAATAAAAATGCGACCACGAGGCTCAACCCATTGTTTTGCCAGTATGCCACGCCAAACAACAGCAAAAAGAGCCCCAGATACATCGGATTACGCGAATAACGGTAGATACCACTGTCGACAATGCACGATGTTGTTTCTGGTTTGGTTGGATTGACCGTGGTTTTCTTGCGGCGAAATTCGTAAATCCCGAGTAAACCAACGATGCCAGATAAAACAAAGCAAATCGCAAAGACCACTCGAGGCGCAGGTAAAGCGAGGCTTGCAAACTCAAAACTGTATGAGACACGATGCATTAACAGTAGCGCCACGATGAATATCGCCACTGGGGGTATTTTCAGTTCAAATTTTTCCATGCTGCTCCACCTGACTGTACTTCGCTCCAAACCAATATCGACAGTATAGTAAAAAGCCCAGTAAGGTCTGGGCTTAGGGTTTACAACAATGCCAGTAAAGCCTGTAACGGATGCTTTGGTTTTACCTGTTCAAATCGTTTCACTTGACTGCGGCAGGAATACCCTGTGATCAAGCAACGTTCTTTGGGCAGTTTTTCTAAACTTGGCTTCCAACTTAAGCCATAAATATCTTTCGACATCTCCAGCTTATCCTGTTCGTGGCCAAAGGTTCCGGCCATACCACAACAACCGACTGGCACCGTTTTTAACTGAGAACCAAAATGACTAAATATCGCGCCCCACTCTTTTTCTGCATTCGGTAGTTTGGTTTTTTCCGTGCAATGAGCAAACAGATACCAAGGCGCGTCACTGAGGGTCTGATGATGGTTAAATTCCAACAAACGTGGCAACAGCCACTCATGAACGGTCAGTACATCAAACTCACCGCGCTTATCGCCAAGAATTTCGTTGTACTCATCACGGTAGCAAAGCACTAACGCTGGATCGACACCGACCATCGGAATGTTGAGATCCGCCACTTGTGACAAAAACGCAGCGGTGTTTTTCGCAGTGGCTGTGAATTGCTTTAAAAATCCTTTGATATGCTGCGCTTTACCATTGGGTTTGAATGGCAACAGTATCGGATTTTTGCCTAATTTGATCAGCAATTGTACGAAATCTTCAACCACCTCAGCATCGTAATAACTGGTAAATGGGTCTTGGACGATAATCACATGTTCAGCGCGATCTTGCTGTGACAGCCCAGCGAGGCGCTGCATATCAAATTTCACCACTTGGCCTGCGACACGCTTTGCCAACGTCGGCACCGAAAGCAAGGGCGCATCAACGTAGCCAACGGTTGAAGCGGTGAGGCTTTGTACCCATTTCTGAGCCAACACCCCGTTCACCACTTGCGGTGCCTTTGCCATGACCGGCAAAAGCGTTTCAATATTCGCGACGAGATAATCCTTAGCCGGACGCTGATAACGTGAGTAGTAGATATTTAAAAAACGAGAGCGAAAACTCGGCACATCGACTTTGATTGGGCATTGGCTGGCACACGCTTTACACGCCAAACAGCCATTCATCGCTTCATACACTTCATGTGAAAAATCGTACTCGCGCGATTTATTGAAAGAGTTACGCACGCGATCAATCATGGTTTTGATGGTTGGGTTTGACTCCAACACTTGCTTCTCTAGATCGAGAATATCCACACCCTGCTCGGTAAGTTGGCGTAACCATTCACGCACCAAACCGGCGCGGCCTTTCGGTGAGTGACGACGATCCGCCGTGACTTTCATCGACGGGCACATCGGCGAACTGGTGTCATAGTTAAAGCATAAACCGTTACCATTACACTCCATCGCCTGTTTGAAACTGTCACGGACCTTCACATCGATTTGACGATCAAAATAGCCGCGTTTGGTGTCCGTGACTTTGACCAATTCAAAATTGGTCTCAAGTGGCGTACATATTTTGCCGGGGTTCATTTTATTGTGCGGGTCAAAGGCTGCTTTAACGCGTCGTAATTCAGTAAATAGCTCCTCACCAAAAAACGCGGGGCCATATTCGGAGCGATAACCTTTGCCATGTTCGCCCCACATTAAACCGCCATATTTTGCCACCAGTTTGACCACATCATCAGACACTTCATGCATCAGAAGCTCTTGCTGTGGGTCACACAAATCCAAAGCAGGGCGCACATGCAACACGCCGGCATCCACGTGGCCAAACATGCCATAACTGAGATTTTTACTATCCAGCAAGGTACGGAATTCGCTAATAAAATCAGCCAAGTGTTGCGGCGGAACACAAGTATCTTCAGCAAAAGCAACAGGTTTAGCCTTGCCTTTGGCCGCCCCTAATAATCCCACCGCTTTTTTGCGCATGTTGTAAATCAGGTTAATGCTCGCCAAATCACTGCACACTTGATAGCCAATGATGCCCGCTTGTTCTTGCTCAAGCATCTGATCAAGACGCTGCGTCAATGAAGCGACCTGAGCGGCGACCTCTTGCTCGCTTTGGCCTGCGTATTCGACCATGTTGATGCCTTGCATCTCTTTGCCCGGAACATCCGCTAATAACTCGCTGACGCTATGCCAAACAATATCTTGCTTAGCTAAATTTAATACTTTGGAATCAACGGTTTCAACCGATAAAGCACTGGCTTCTACCATCAAAGGTGCATTACGCAGTGCTGAATCAAAGCTGTTGTACTTCACATTGACTAAGGTGCGAGCTTGGGGGATAGGCGTCAGATTCAAGGTTGCTTCTGTGATGAAGACCAAAGAGCCTTCTGCGCCACAAAGTACCCGAGTGAGATTAAAGTGATCACGTTCTTCATCAAGCGCATTTTTAAGATCGTAGCCCGTCAGAAAGCGGTTAAGAGGTGGAAATTTCGCCACAATTTGTTCACGCTTGTCACGGCATACCGCTTCGGTCACTTGCAACGCGTTCGCAGCAAAAGTACCACTTTCAGGCAAGCCTAATGAGAGATCCGATTCAAGTACCGAACCATCGGCAAAAACAGCTTGCAGAGACAGAACATGATCCGACGTTTTGCCATATTTTAAAGAGCCCTGCCCTGACGCATCGGTATTGATCATGCCACCAAGTGTGGCTCGGTTACTGGTCGAAAGATCCGGTGAGAAAAAATAACCCAATGGTCTGACCGCATCATTTAATTGGTCTTTTACCACGCCAGCTTGTACTCTTACCCAACCTTTATCAGCATTGATTTCAAGTACTTGGTTCATATAACGAGATAAATCAACCACAATACCTTTGGTTAGTGATTGGCCATTAGTGCCAGTGCCGCCGCCTCGCGGTGAAAAAGTGACTCTCTCAAATTCTGGTTTTGAGCTAATCTTACCAATAAGTGCTACGTCATGAGTTGATTTGGGATGCACGACGGCTTGGGGCAATTGCTGATAAACACTGTTGTCAGTCGCAACAGCAAGTCGGCTAGAGTATTGTGATTCGATATCGCCGCTAAATCCTTGATTTTCGAGTTGTTGTAAAAAGCTCAAAACGACGGGATCGACGTCCGTTTGGTGATGAAGTCTTGGTAACATTTGCTTCCTGCCCCTACTGCGCTGATCCAATCAGCTGTGGGTTAATGGTTATTTTGATATTAATCTTTGAATTTCGTCACTTTACAACATTTAAAAAGGTGATCAAATCAGAATCTCAATGCAAGAATGAATCTAGCGAAAAAGTCATTAATACAATATTTTTCCTGTACACAACATTTTAGCTATATATAGTTAAATAACGCTTTATGCTTTATATGTCGATATAGAAAGTTAAACACCGCTTTTAAACTGCAATGCACATTACGGATATCAGAATGAAAAAAAACAAGATTGTTACCACTGAAGATATTTTGCTTAAGCTTTGTCAATCAGTGTCAGGAGTGCTCAGTTCTGCAACGGCGACCAACATTGCTTATTCAGCGATGGTGCAAAAAATCAATAAAACGTCACTGAAGCCAGATTTCGGCTGTTTCGTTTTGTTTGATGGTGGCTTCTCTGGGCTCGTTGTTATCAACTTTACCGCCAAGGCTGCACTGGAAATTTACACCAGTTACATGCGCAATATGGGAATGCCAGAAGAAGAGCTAGCCGTGCTGCATACTTCTGACGAAGTGGGCGACGTACTGGGCGAATTGATGAACCAGCTCGTAGGCGATTTTACAAATAAAATCCGCAAGGAGTTACAAACTAACATTACCCAAAACCAACCGAAGATGTTATCACTCAACAAACAGGTGATTTTGTCGGTGGATACCAATTTAGACCGTCCACAAGCACGCCGAGTCACCTTCTCGACAGAAAGTAATAATATTTTCTATCTTGAACTGGCAATGGATAAAACCGAATTCATCCAACTTGAAGAATTTGAAGTTCAAGAAGATGAAAGCCCTGATTCAATTTTAGAAGCAGCTCAGCAACAATTGTCTGCCAAAGACAAAAATGACAAGCAAAACAACAGTGATGATAATGTAACAACAGACCTATTGGATGAACTTGGTATTTAAACCACCAGCTTCCTCTCGACTCGCTGCCTGATTTTGGGCAGCGATTCTCCACTTCGCTTTCACTTCCCGCATAAAACCGCTAAAATGTCGGACTTTTCTGAAGTTGTAGAATTGTATTTGCGAATTAATGGATAAACAGAAAGCTCTAAAGAAGATCGCTAAATGTCTTGAACTTGGTAATTCCGCGAATGTGAATGAAGCGGCCAATGCCATCAAGATGGCGCATAGCCTGATGCTAAAGTATGGACTTGATAAAGATGACATCGAATTTATCAAGATGGGCAAAACCCAATCAACCCATTTACTCCCCGCATCCATCACCTCATCACTACTGCGAGTGATCCGCGGTATCAATACTAAGTTTGGTGTAGAAGCGGTGCTACTCAATCATAAAGGACTCAAACGTGTTGAGTTTATTGGTGAGGCCGATCGCGCTATTTTTGCCGCATTCGCTTTTGATATCATTTACCGAGAAATGAACGAGCACACAGGCCAATTTAGAAACAGTTTCGCGGGCAGTGGCACTTCCAGTACGGAGGTTACACGACGGGTCAATTCGTTCGTTTCGGGTTGGATTGAAGGGGCATTAGAGAAGCTTCCAGTGATCACCGCTGATGATGAATCCAATAACAAAATCAATAATTACATTGATAAAGAGTTTCAAAATATTGACCGTGAAACCTTCAAGCAGCAGCTGCGTGATGCCATGAAAAATATTACCGCGGATTATGAGACTGGGTTAAAAAAAGGCCGTAAAGTATCTGTAAATCGACCGATTGATGGTGCTCCTGCTCCAAAACGTCTTAGATAACCATTCGTCTTAGGTAACCATTCGTCTTAGATAGCCATTAATGCGCTATTCTGCTCTGTGCATTCGATAGAAATGCGCTACTATTTGAACAGAAATTAGCCCCACAAAACATGGTGAGAATTTGAGAGTTGTCCTTAGTTTATACCTGCTTTTCTCCTCATTAGTACTGGCCTCTCCTGTTGCTGAGCTAACTGCCCAAGCTCAGCAACAAAACTCAAATGCACAATATCAATTGGCGCTGGCTTATCAGCAAGGGGACAAAGTTGCTGTTAACCTAAACAATGCGTTTTATTGGTTTCAGCAAGCGGCACAGAACGGACACCCCTTAGCCAAATCCAGGCTAGCCAATCTCTATTTAAAGGGACAAGGAACTCCAAAAGACATCCCTCAAGCTCTATTTTGGCTGACCGACTTAGCCACTAGCGGTGATGTGAATGCTCAATTACAACTCGCTAGAACTTACGAAACACTCCCTTCGCCACCCTCTGCGTTAGAATTGTCAGAAGTGTGGTATCGCATTGCGGCAGATAAGAGTAGCCAAGCCGAAGACGGTTATGAGCGTGTATTGCAAGAAAAATTCAATCAACAACGTGCAAAGCAAGTCTCCTCTATCAGTCAATTAGACAGCGCTTTTGACAACAGCGATGAAGCTGACATGGTGGCCGGCACTGCACCCGTTGATCGCGACTCGACAAGCTCTATCATGACGGATTACTTATCTCTGTTGCTGCTGATGTTACTCCTTTTGATGCTTATCTATCTTTTCCGCTTCTGGAGCCGAAAACGTAAGACCCAACAACACGATAAAAATAGTCAACACCGACAGGAAATCGAATCGCAGGCCTTTATAATCAAACAGCAAAAAAGGCAGCTTGAAAGCTTATTCAAAGAGATCAAAAGACTGCAAAACAATCATGTGGCCCAGTCTCAGGATCAAAAATTACTATTAGCCTGCGCATTATTTGGCTTTAAACCCAGTGAACTTCCCGATGAAAAAAGCATCAAGCTTCGCTACAAACAACTGTGTAAAATATACCACCCAGATCTTCAAGGCTCACAAGAAGAAATGAAGCGACTCAATGGTGCGTTAAAAATCATCCTGCCTCACGTTAAGTAAATGTTATTTTTAATGCAGAATATTACCGCTCGCGGTTAAAACACTTGCTAAAGATAGGCAACGCAATCGATCTCCATCTCACTTAAAGTAACAAATAGTTAACTTAATTCTCTTTTATATGGGATAATGCGCCGCGAAAATTACACCTAAATCTTCTAGGTGGGGAGAAAACATGTTTACGATTGAAGGTATTTGCGATTGGTGTAAACAACCAAAGCTATTAATAAAACACGAATATATTGATGGGAAATCGCATCACTCATGCGAAAGTTGCAATGAGTTTGCGCGCATGGATGTCAGGCAGTTTAATATTGCAGAGCAAGCATTTCGAGATCGACAGTCACTGTCACATTAGGCATCAATAGCTATACATGAAAAAGCGCCAACACGGCGCTTTTTTACTGCCTATTTTTGAAGCACACCCATTTCAGCGACTATGATAACTTATCTAATTAGTGGCGAGACACTGTTACTAGGATACTTACATTGATCACAAAACAGACAATGGCGCTTTATCTTTGAATAATTTGATTTTTTGCTAAAAATCATTATTAATCAATAAATTAAAACAAAATCTAACGAATTCAAGCTTGGTTATGCTGATAAATTCAGCAAAAAAAACTTGATCAGTATCTACAACTCAAATACTGTATACACATACAGCATGTATGAAAGGACAGTGTTATGCTTCAAGTAAATTTCGCTTCTCAACGATCAGCTCAGTACCCTTTGGCTAATGCCCATCGCTCAGTAAATACGATTGAACAAGCCATGATGTCAAAGCTTGCTCAGCTATCCCAGTATCAACAGCAGTGGATCTTATTCACCTCTGAATGTCCTCGACCACAGTATGAACAGTTTGCTTCTTTCAATATACATTGCGACAGAGTGATCCACATGAAACCCTCTCAAACCTTATCGGAATTAGAGATTGTGATTAAAGCTATCCGCTCGGGAAATGCCAGTGCGGTAATTGCGTCAAATACTATTGAGCCTATCAACCAACACCTACTCAAGCAATTAGCGGCCGAGCACCACTGTGATGTGTTTTTTGTTGCAGGGAAACAGCAACCGTTTCATTGATCGAGAAAATGCTGTTGAGGGTGAATAATGCTGTATTACCCTCCATAACAGCAAAGGCCTAGCACTGTGGCTAGACCTTTGAGATTAGAACATCTTATTGTGTCACGGTGACACCAATAGATTAGATATCAATTACATCGAATGCCACTTCAGTATCGACATCGGCTTCGTAATCAACGCCATCAACACCAAAACCGAATAACTTCAAGAATTCTTCTTTGTATTCAACGTAATCCGTCAGCTCTTTTAGGTTTTCAGTAGTGATCTGTGGCCAAAGCTCACGGCAATGCTTTTGAATATCTTCACGCAGTTCCCAGTCATCCAAACGCAGACGATTTTGCTCATCTACTTCCGGCGCACTACCGTCTTCTTTATAAAGACGTTGGCTAAACATGCGATAGATCTGTTCAATACATCCTTCATGTACACCTTGCTCACGCATTTTCTTAAACACCATTGCGATGTAAAGAGGCATAACAGGAATAGCTGAACTGGCTTGAGTAACAACCGATTTAAGAACGGCCACATTAGCCGTACCGCCTAATACAGAAAGCTGTTCATTCAGTGCCGATGCGGCGCGGTCTAAATCCATCTTCGCTTTACCTAGCGCACCATCCCAATAGATTGGCCAAGTTAGCTCAGTACCGATATAGCTATAAGCCACGGTTTTACACCCTTGGGCCAATACGCCAGCTTCAGCAAGTGCATGGATCCATAGCTCCCAATCTTGACCGCCCATAACCGTTACCGTGTCTGCAATTTCCTGCTCAGTTGCAGGTTCAACACTGGCTTCAATGATGATGTCTTTATTGGTATCAACCGCTGTCGCAGTGTATGTTTGGCCAATCGGTTTCAATGATGAGCGAATCAGTTCGCCAGTTTCAGGTAACTTACGCACTGGTGAAGCAAGCGAGTAAACCACCATATCAATTTGACCTAAGTCTTGTTTGATTAGCTCGATCGATTTCTGTTTTGCTTGGTGAGAAAATGCATCACCATTTAGGCTTTTAGCATACAAACCCGCCTCGTGAGCAAGCTTGTCAAACGCGGCTGCGTTATAAAAACCGGCGGTGCCTGGTTTTTTATCCGTGCCCGGTTTTTCAAAGAAAACACCGATGGTCGCAGCACCGCCACCAAAAGCGGCGGTAATACGAGACGAAAGGCCATAGCCACTGGATGAGCCTACAACAAGTACACGTTTCGGTGCATTTTTGATAGGGCCTTGTGCTTTGGTGTAAGCAATTTGTTCTTTTACATTAGCTTCACAACCCACAGAGTGCGTTGTCGTACAGATAAATCCACGAATTTTAGGTTTGATGATCATATTCAACTTCCTTCAAAAATCTCCGCTAGGATAAAAGTTTCGCTCGAAGATCTCACCCTATTTCTTTAAAAACAGGCAGAAATTGCAAGTGGTTGGATCTCTCGTGGCTCAAACAATCAGAGCACCCGACTAGGATGCCCTGAAATATGGTTACACTTTTAGTGTCGATATTCGCGACTAGGCGACATGATTAAGCTTGGGCTTTCCCGGCTTATTGGTCATCACCTCGCTCAAGTCATGGCTAAAGTGGTCAACTTGAATCGCTTTATAACGCAGTTTATCTGCGGCCAAAATTTGGTCCACTTCAGTTTGAGTCAACACATTTTCGCTTAAAGCTTGAGCCAATCGCTCAGTCAGGGCACCTTTACGCGCAATTTTACCCTCTTTGACCGCGCGGAACAGCTTGCGCTCAAGTGTACTGATACCGTACATCGCCAAAAACGCTTTTTCCATCAAGCCAACGCTATCGTCTTCCTCTGGCCCAATGTAGCAAAGATGAGTGAGACGATCTCGATGTGCTCCAGGAGTCATTAAGCTTTCCGCCAGTTTGACCGACAGCTCATCGCTAGGTTTGTCATAATGGTTGCCCAAAGGGAAGACCAACACTTTAAGTAAGCGCCCAACCACTTTGTTGGGGAAGTTGCTGTACGCCTCTTGCAAAGATTTAGCGGCGTGGTACAAACAATATTGCACCGCGTAGTGCACGTAATCTAAATCGGTTTGTTGGCGGCCTTCATCTTCATACTTTTTTAAGGTCGCTGAAGCCATGTACAGATAACTCAAACCATCACCTAAACGCGCTGAGATCATCTCTTTACGTTTAAGATCGCCACCTAACGTCAACATAGCGAAATCGGCACTCACGGCAAGTGCTCGGCTAATGCGCGTTAACTGTTGGTAATACGCTTTTGTTGGGCCGCTCATCTGCGCTTTGACAAAGCGTGAACCCGTTAATGCAGCACCGAGCGCCCCAAAGGTATTTTTGGTCGCGTGGCTAATGTGCTTAAACAACAGCTTATCGAAATCTTTCGCGCCTTGCTCTGTATCAGGATTAGCCGCCGCTTCCATCTCTTTCAAAACATAAGGGTGACAACGAGTGGCACCTTGGCCAAAGATCATCAAATTGCGAGTTAAGATATTGGCCCCTTCAACCGTAATTGCGACCGGGATACCGAGATAATGTGTTCCGAGGTAGTTCATTGGCCCATCTTGAATCGCTCTACCTGAGTGAATATCCAT
This sequence comes from Vibrio ordalii ATCC 33509, assembly GCA_000257205.1. GTDB lineage: Bacteria > Pseudomonadota > Gammaproteobacteria > Enterobacterales > Vibrionaceae > Vibrio > Vibrio ordalii. Next base: position 28,269 of record AEZC01000100.1, read on the forward strand.
CGAATCATTTAAAATTGTGCGCGCAATTTCTGTCATATGGTATTTGGCAATGGCGGTCACTATACCCGGTTTTTCTTTTAAATCGAGCGAGGTCGTGGTTAAGGTTCGTGTCGCTTCAAGCAAATAAGTTAAGCCACCGATACGGCCCAGTGCTTCAGCTACCCCTTCAAATTTACCAATCGACATGCCAAATTGCTTGCGCACATAAGCGTATGCACCTGTCGTACGCGAAGTTAAGTGGCCAATCGCCGTACCAAGTGCGGGTAATGAAATACCACGCCCTGCCGACAAACATTCCACCAGCATGCGCCAGCCTTTACCCGCATAGTCAGCACCACCGATGAGCCAATCCATCGGGATGAAAACATCTTGACCACGCGTTGGGCCGTTCATAAACGCAAGGCCGAGTGGATCGTGTCGCTCGCCAATTTCCACGCCTTTGTGATTAGCAGGGATCAACGCGCAGGTAATACCGATATCGAGCTTATCGCCTAGAAGTTTTTCAGGATCACTGAGTTTGAAAGCTAGGCCTAGCACAGTTGCAACCGGAGCCAGCGTGATATAACGCTTATTCCAACTGAGTTTAATCCCAAGGACTTCTTTGCCCTCGTGCTTGCCGTAACACACCACGCCTTGATCAGGAATGCCGCCAGCATCGGAGCCTGCTTCTGGCCCGGTCAGCGCAAAACAAGGGATATCCGTACCGTCAGCTAAGCGAGGAAGCCAGTAGTCTTTCTGTTGTTGTGTACCGTAGTGAGAGAGGAGCTCTCCCGGGCCAAGCGAGTTTGGCACCATCACTGTAACAGCGGTACTGATACTGCGCGTCGCAATCCGTGACACTATGGTGGAGTTGGCGAGTGCGGAAAATTCACGACCACCGTAGGCCTTTGAAATAATCAAAGAGAAGAAACGCTCTTTACGCAGAAACGTCCACACTTCCGCTGGCAAGTCGCGATCTTCTTTCACGATTTTATGGTCATCTAACATGGACAGCAGCGTTTCCAACTCATTATCAATGAAAGATTGCTCTTCATCTGACAAGGTTGGTTTTGGGTAATGATGCAGCTTGGTAAAGTCTGGACGACCTGAAAACAGTTCACCATCCCACCAAACGCTGCCCGCTTCCATCGCCTCTTTTTCTGTCTCCGATAACGGAGGCAAAACTTGCTTAAACAGTTTAAAGGCGGGGTCGCTTATCCATTTTCTTCGTAGAGAGCTCATGATCAGATCCTTTTGTTCGCTTGGATTGTTACTTCTTATAATAGATTTAATTGGGTTAATCAGCCGCAACGCCGGCGGCTAAATAAGGAATAAGTAAGTCGACGACGGCTTTGGCATCCACTTGGTTGCCAAAATCACTTTCGGCAATCTCAGCCAATGCTTGGCTCGACGCCATGGTAAAAACACACGTGCCTAACGTGAAGTGCAAACGCCAGAATAGAGTTTCAGGCGTCAGTTTTGGGTTCGCCTTCATCACTGACTGAGTAAACAGTGACAATACATCGCTGTAGCGTGTGGTGATAAACCAACGTAAATGACCTTGCACATCGGTATAGCCGCGACCAATCAACAACATAAAACGGCTGGTACCATTGGGCCTAACATCATTCAACGCACGTAATGGTGTACGCAATGACTCAAACACTTCAGACATTTGATATTCATCTTGGGAGTTTAACTCCTGCAGCGCTTGTTGAACGGCCGGCATAAATGCTTCTAAATAACGATTCAACACTGCCCGCACTAACGTTTTCTTATCACCAAAATGGTAGTTAACCGAAGCTAGATTTACTCCAGCTTTGCTGGTGATAGCTCGTAACGATGTATCGTTGAAGCCATGTTCAGCAAACAATCCCTCTGCAACATCTAGGATTTTTTCTTTGGTACTACTTCTTGGTGCCATTTCAATCACTCGTATCAAACAGGTGTTTGAAATATACTATCGACACAATTGATTAACAAGCAATTAACATCGCATTTTTACGAAATGATCGGAGCTGAAGAGCAAAATAGAAGTAAGCTAATGAAAGATAAATATTTTAAAAATAAATTGAAAAAAATAGCTTTAAGATGGAACTGATTGTGAAATGCTCAGTCTCAATAAGTGTAGTTAGCAGAGCATTAAGAATTTTACAGGCCGTCAAATTTTTCTTCTTACTGTAACTACCGATATGCTGCTTTTTCTTATTAACTCCTATGTTTATTTGTATCCGCCCAGCGCCTTTTGCTCTGGGCTTTTTTTTGCCGCATGAGAGGCAAAGCAGTAACTGACGAGCGATAAAATCGGCCAACACTGCAATTTTTACTCAGGTCAGTATATACTACGGCCCTTTTCTGCTCGAAAATCATCATGAAACTGTCTGACACCCCCATAACGCAACATACTTTTGCCAATAACCGCTTCTATTTAAAACGTGATGATCAACTTCACAGCCATTTTTCCGGAAATAAAGCGCGTAAGTTCATGGCGTTATTGGATAGCGATCTCCCCGGCATCAGCACTTTAATCAGCTATGGTTCGGCGCAGTCGAATGCTCTCTATTCTCTGGCAGCTCTTGCACTCATTAAAGGGTGGAAATTTGAGTTTTATGTAGACCACATTCCAACGTGGCTACAACAAAGACCGATTGGCAACTATCGTGGTGCACTGGATTTAGGAACGCACATCATCGAAGTTAGCCCCATCAATATAATGCCCCCCGAGCAGTATATTAATACGATCCGCCAGCCTGATGCTTCATGCTTAGTCGTACCGGAAGGCGGTCGCTCAAAGATGGCCGAAACAGGCATTAAGCAGCTGGCTCTAGAAATTCTCAACTGGATGAGAATGGAGACAAAAACGCAATTCGTCGTTGCGTTGCCCTCCGGGACAGGAACCACTGCGATCTACCTGCAAAAATATCTAAAACCGCACGGCATTGAGGTTCTGACCTGTGCTTGTGTAGGGGGAAATGACTACCTCATCCAACAATTTGACGAGCTTGAAGAGCGCCAGTACCCTACGATTATATCTACAGAGAAAAAGCATCACTTTGGACGATTGTACGAAGCCGATTATCGGATGTGGCAAAATCTACTTGAGCAGACTCATGTGGAATTTGATCTGTTGTATGACCCTATGATGTGGCAATGTTTGTTACCTTGGATGGAAGCTCATCCAGAAAAAACGGTGATTTATATTCATCAAGGTGGGTTACTGGGCAATGAAAGTATGCTGCCCCGCTATCAGCGGCAATTTGATTAACTACCTCACTATAAATAGGAGAGACACCATGCTGAAGTACTGTGTTTGGTTATTATTGATTGCTCCTAGCTTTGGCTACACGAAAGTAATCAATACCGCTTCGCTACCGGTTGTGGTAGCTACTGAAGGTAAAGCTTTGCAACGTGTTTGCTATTATAAGGACCAAGCTTATTCTATCGGTGCAGTGATTCAAGTCGGTGAGCTGTATATGATCTGCCAAGAGGCTAATGATTTTGAAACCAATGGCCCCTTAAGATGGGTGTTACTGACTCAACAAAAATAGTGAGAGAAAGGTTAGTTTAAGCCTCCCATTAGTGTCTATTTCACTGCCAAATATTCGTCTAGCCCCAGCTTTGCTCCCTCGCAGCCAAGACCTGACTCTTTGATGGCGCAACTGCGGTTGAGATAAGCGAGTTTGATGCATCATTCATAATGGATATAACAAATTGGGGATTCACCAAGCTGCATGGCGATGCACCTAGCAATTTATTGAGAGAAGAAGCGCAGGGGAAAGGAAACGGATTTAGATTCAATGAATTGAAAATACAACTCAACAACTGCTTACAATAAACTCGGCCTCTCATGAGTAAGAAACTTGAGTCAAACCCAGTCATTTGTATACTAAACACTGAATTAATAAAGGACTCTTTTACATGAAATCCAATAAAAACTTACTCAGTAATGTATTGGTCAATATTATTATCCCAGTGATTATTTTGAGTAAAATGAGTGGCGAAGATAACCTTGGCCCAACTTGGGCGCTAGTAGCGGCATTGGCGTTTCCACTATTATTTGGCCTAGTCAGTTTTATCCAAGAGCGTAAAATCAATTTCTACTCCGCCCTTGGGATGATTAGCGTATTACTGACAGGCGGCATTGGCTTGATGCAATTGGATCCTGCCTACATTGCTATTAAAGAGGCGGCTATCCCTGGGTTGATTTTCGTGATCATCATAGTGAGCAACCTTATTGGCTACCCGTTGGTGCGCAAAATGCTGCTTAATGAGGATATTATCGATCATAGCAAGCTAAAGGGTGCTTTGGACAGTGAGCAAAAACAGACGGAATTTGAGCGTAGGTTGAAATTTGGCTCTTATCTGATCGCCTTTTCATTTTTTATCTCGGCGGTACTGAACTATGTGCTAGCAAAGTGGATAGTAACTAGCCCAGCAGGAACCGAAGCATTCAATGAAGAAATAGGCAAAATGACGGCATTGAGTTTCCCAGTCATTTCCATTCCTGTCACCTTGATCATGATGGGAGCTCTTCTTTATTTATTCAAAAGTCTCTCGGCTATTACTGGCCACAAAATAGAATATTTCTTACGCTAAAAAAACGTGCTTAAGAGTCACAATATCGCTTCTGTGTAGGTTAGACACCTAATTCGGCAGTATAATTAACCTTTACCGATAGTGAATTTACTAAAGCAAGCCAAGTGTTTTTGGGTGAACTATAACTATTAAACACGACTGCCTCTCAATGGCTTTCCAGCGTAGTAATAGCGATCAGCCATCAAGTTAAAATAGAGAATCCAACCCTAGCCGCCAATTCAGGCGGCTTTTTAATAATGCTAAATCTCGTCGTATTAAAGCGATGGATGCAGGATCTTTGTTCCATCGATTGAAGCAACAAGTCACACAAATACAGAGAAAAATCATGGCTAAATTTAGCGCAAATTGACCAGCCTTATTCTTCTTGTCTCTCAAAGAGTAAGGTTTGCAACACTGCGCCTTTTTTCACAAATTGGCTCTCTAGCCAGTAAACACCCGATGACAGAGAGATGGCTCGACCTTCCACTTTGACACTCTGCCCGTTGGTGCCATTGATCGGCAGTGACATGGCAAACTCACCATTGATACTCAAACTGCAAGAAGATTGCGCCAATGCTTCTCGATCGTAAGCCATTTGAGCAAAGCAGACGTAGGTGCCACTTTGTTCTACCTGCAACAAACATTGGCTGGATGTTTGGCTGTTGAGCTCGATGGTTTGATCCGCAAAGCAGATTGGTGGCGATTCAGGAACAGCTTGACGCGCCTGAACCGCTAGCTGTACAAAAGGCTTCACCGCTTGATACGCCTGCAGCGGCCTTTGCATCACTGGCGATTGCAAAATAAAGCGGCAGATGTTCATCGCGCTGCGCTGCAACTCGCCGAGCGTCAGATCGCCTTGTGCTAACGCGCGCAAGGTGTCGTCTTCCATCGGGTTGCGCTCTGCGGCGTCGTTTTCCACCACCATGTAGAGATCGTTTTGCGCTCGCAACATATAGCCAGTAAAGCGCTTACTCTCTTCACCCCCGTCCACGGGGTGATTCATTTTCGCCCACCAGTCGGTCATCACAATGCCGGTGTAGCCCCATTCACCACGCAAAATGGTGGTGTTGAGATCGTAGTTAGACGCCGCCCAATGGCCGTTGACCGGATTGTAAGCGGTCATGATGCTGGACGCCTGACCATACTTCACCGCCATTTCAAATGGCTTGATGTGGATTTCACGCAGCGCGCGCTGCGACATCACGCTATCCACATCCACTCGTGCGGTTTCTTGATCGTTGGCCGAAAAGTGTTTGATGGTTCCGGAAACACCCGCTTGTTTTAAGCCTGTGGTTTGCGCAGCCGCAATCCAACCGGTTAACAGTGGGTCTTCCGAGAAATATTCGAAATTACGGCCATTGAGTGGGTGGCGATGAATATTGATGCCCGGACCGAGCAAGGTGTCGATTTGGTAGGCTTGCAACTCTTGGCCTAGCAAATAATACAACTGTTGATTGAGCTCAGTGTTCCACGTGCAGGCGAGCAGTGTGCCAATTGGCACTTGGGTCGCTTGATGGCCACTGTCCATGCGAATGCCCGATGGGCCATCGGCCGCCGCGGCCACCGGAATACCAAACTCAAACAGTGAAGTGCATACCCCACCAAACGCCGCGGCGGTACCCGGCGTCACTTTCGGGCTGCACATGCCTTCACCACGCACCAGAATGGCCAGTTGTTCAGCTGTGAGTTGGGCAACAAACGCTTCTAGGCTGGCGCGGCCTTGGGCGACATCGGCCAGCTTAATGCCTTGATCGCCCGTGAACGCATAGGTTGGCGGCAAATTCGCTTCGATTCGCTGCGCCAGATCCACCGTACGCAATGGCACAGGCTGATAGCGGGGTTGATAGACGCCATTGGCTTGGCGCTCGGCCGGCACTAGGCGTTCAAACTGACGGGCTGGCGCGCAGGCTTCACTGAGTGTTTCCAGTGAGGTGGTTTGCTCTACCCACCATGTCGTGTCGATTTTCTGCGCTTGGCGCACGCTGCCGCCAAGGTAGAAATGATACTGCCCTGCTTCAAGCACATAACTGTTTGGGTAGCCACTCGCGCCGCTATCGTCAAACGATGCCAGCAAAGCCACCGGCACACAGATGCGTACCACTTCGCTGCCGTTTGGCGCTAGCTCGCTGGTTTTTGCAAACCCACACAGCGCTCTGGCGGGTTTGCCAAGTTGGCCTTGTGGCGCTTCAACATACAGCTGCACCACTTCTTTGCTGCTAAATTGCTGGCCGATGTTGCGCACTTCAATCTCAAAATAGAGCGACTTGGCGTTGGTGAGATCGCCACTAGCATCGGCCACGTCACTCGAGCACTGCAGCAAACGGCGCTCAAATTGGCTGTAGGATAAGCCTGCACCAAATTCAAACTGCACCGCTTCTGGGGCAAAAGTTTCAAAGTAGCGATAGCCGACGTAAATATCTTCCGCGTAGAGATTGAAATCTTTGCGGCCAAAATGGGCGGAAGAGGGGTAATCTTGCAAACGATGGGCGATGGTATCAGTCAAACGGCCACTGGGTGAGACAGCGCCAGACAGCACATCGGCCAGCGCATGACCACCTTCCATCCCCGCCGCCCAACTATAGAGTACCGCTTTGATCGCGTGATGGTTTTCAAGGCGAGTTAACCACGACATATCGATAATGTTGGTGACGTTCATCACCACGATCACACAGGAGAAATGGCGGCACACTTTGGTTAGCATGTCCGTTTCCAATTCCGTTAAGCGGTAGCTGCCTGCTTCATCGGCGTAATCTTTATCTTCACCGGCGGTGCGGCCAATAAACACCAGCGCTTTGTCTGACTGCGACGCAGCCTGCGCCACGACCTCATCGGTCAGCGACATTTCATGTTGAAACCAAGGCTCTGCCGCCCAGCCACCGCCGCCATCATCAAACGGATGGTGGGCTAGCCAATCTTGATACAGAGCGACTAACGAAGTATTAAGTTGAATAGTCGGATTGGCTTGCAAACCTTGCAATGCATTCACTGCATAAGGCACGTTCACCGCGCCGCCAGAACCTGTGCCGCTGCGATAGGTATTTATCTGGCAACGGCCAAACAAGGAGAGCACCTGCGATGGCTGAATCGGTAGGGCTTGGTCATCATTTTTCAGCAGGACGATGCCTTCTGCCGCGGCTTGTCGGCTCACTGACACCAGTGCTTGCTGCGCTTTTTCTATCGCTGGATTTCTCATCGCTTTATCGCCCTCTTTTTGCCTTATCTTGGCCTTATTTTTGCCTGCGGCATTCTCATTGATTGAGCTTCAGTGTAAGCTTGCCAAATGCGCAATTCTACCAATATTCCGACCAATAAAAGGAAAATAGCGACATGAGCATCACCTATCAGTTGCAACATCATCTTCGCTATCCCCACTTCAAATTTGCTTACGTTGATGGCCACCATCACAGCGATTTTGGCCTGCATAAACACGATTTTTCTGAGCTGTTTTTGGTGGTGAGTGGCAAAGGTAACCACCTTGTTGCTTCTCATGTCTATCCGCTCACTGCTGGGGATGTGTTTGTGATCAACGGCGATATTGAGCACGCTTTTCAGGATGTCGATCGGCTGGAAATCATCAATTTGATGTTTGAAGCGGGTACGCCGTTTTTCGAAACGCCCTCATTGAGAAAACTCTCTGGTTATCAGGCGATGTTTAAGGTTGAGCCGATTGCCCGCCAAACTGGCGAATACCGCGCTAAGCTCACGCTCAATGATGAACAACAGCCATTGATCACGCAGTTGATTGAGGCGATTCGCCACGAATATCAACAAGGGGAAAGCGGCTTTGAAACCATGCTCACCAGTTTGATGCAGCAATTGGTCATCACCCTTGCGCGTATGTATCAGCAGCAAACGCACGAACTGCCCAACACCACGCTGGCGCTCAGCCGCGCACTGATTTTTATTGAGCAGCATTTTGCCGACGGCGACATCCACAGTGGCGATGTCGCTCAAGCGGCGTTTGTCAGCCAGCGCCAATTGGAGCGGCTGTTTAAGCAGTTTCTCAACACCTCCCCCAACTTATATTTGCGTGAAATGCAGCTCAATTACGGGCGCGATCTCTTGAATAACGAACCTGGCATGTCGATTCAACAGGTGGCGGATCAGTGTGGATTCAGTGATAGCAACTATTTTTCCAAGTGCTTTAAGCAGAAGTTTGGCCTAAGCCCTAGCCAATACGATCGGCAGCCGAAATGAAAAAATCCGCTGTTGTCAGCGGCGTAATGAATGGCAGTGGCATGCATTCATACAACAAAAACAAGTTCCCCCGTGTAGCCCGACTTGCCTGTTGCCAAACTGGGAGTGGCGGTCCCTTAAAGTGCCACTCCCTACTGGGTAATCTCTCCCATTACCCTACAGGTGGCTTACCACCACATGTCTGCTTGGATACCCACAAGGATGTCCGCTTTATCACGCATTGATCCGTCTAGGTATGTTGCAAGGAAACGGATTTCAGGTGCAGGACCAAAACCGGTTGGGACGATAATAGTTGGTGCAACCGTCAGTTTGTAGTTAGTGGCATCGTCACCCACGCCGTTTGCATCTTCCCATTTGTTGTACTGGAAGCCTGCTTCTGTCGCGATGAAGAAGTTTTGCGCCACTGGGAACGATGGACGAATCATCGCCGACGCCCAGCTGTCTTTGCCGCCGTTGTCGAGATCGTTGTATTGACCTTGGATAGAGTGGAAGATGCTGACGCCGTTTTCAAAGAAGTAGCCACCCCATACCAATGCACGAGCAGAGACATCACCGCTTTCCACTTTCTTCATTTTTGAAGGGCCTTCCAACGAGCCATTGCCTGGCTTGTACGCATTGTAAGTGGTCAGTGTGCCGCCCAGTAGCTGACCAGAACCGAGGCCTTTACCTGCCTGAGCGATGTACTTAGTAAAGCCTTTGTCTGATAAACCGAATACTTTGTCTGAGTGGACAATCACGGTCATCTCAACACCGTTGCTGGCGTATTCTGTACCATCGACAAAGTTGTCTGGTAGGTATTTGCCCATGGCGTGCAGTTCCACACCATTTAAATCAACGCCGACGTGCACAGAGTGCATGGGGTTGTTCGAGTTGGTTGCCCAGAATGAATCTTCTGCGTTATCACTGGCGATATACGCAAAATCCCACTTGTAATCACCCAGTTGAACACCTTCGATACCCACACCGGTACCCGACATGTCGGTGTAGAAGAAGTCGGTCATGAAGATGTAGTTGTCTTTGCCGTAGAAGCGCGTACCGCCCCAAAGTGTGCCAGTTTCAGTAACACCATCAAACTCAACGAAGGTTTCCACCATACCGATGCTGCTATTCGCCGCATCTGCGTTGGTGCCAAGCTGGTTGTTGCCAGCTGACTGTGCGTTATCGGCACCAACACGCGTTTTGATGCGAATTTTTTGGCCGTCATCGTTTTCAAAGTTTTTCTGTAGCGCAAGCTCAAAATGGTTGTCAGATTCAATGCCCAAGCGGCCTAGGCGCTCTTTAGACGCTGGGAATTTTGAACGTTTAAAATCGTCATTCTTGCTGTACAGTGCGCCCGCACGGAAGTAACCGTGGAACTCAAAACCATCTGATTTTTCAGCATGAACAACGGGTGCAGCGGATAGGCCCGCAGTCGCAACGAGACAAGCGAGGGTAAGCTTAGAAAGTTTCATATTAACTCCATGTTCCATCATTAGCCCTTAAAAGAAAGCGCTTTCTTTATTCTTTATAAAAAAACTGAACATTGGTGACGAACGCAAACTAAGTATTCACGTTCAACTATGCAATGAAGCTAATAAATTAATAGCCTCAACCGCCTTGTTCAGTGCAAGAGAAGTATAAAAGGATCTTCTAAGATAAAACCGTGATCAGCCTCATCAAAGAAAGCGCCTTCTTGGTTATTCGTCACAAATTGATATTTAGCTTATCAATGAAAGAAAGAAAGAAAGAAAGAAAGAAAGAAAGAAAGAAAGAAAGAAAGAAAGAAACACTTTCAAGCCGTTTTGTACCTTAAAAAATAAAAAGAAGCCTTAAAAAACGAAAAGGACCCGTGATTTTCACCACGAGCTTGATAGAGTGCGCATTGATCAGCGTTTTTCGAAACGAATGTTATCTAAACTGAATGTCATCGCGGCCGTAGGTTCAAATACCAATAAGTTATTGATCATGGTTGGATCCGCTTGATTACCTGCAACAAAGCGGTTTGACTGAGCGAGTAAATCCGCCAGCTTAATACGCACTTCGCCCCATTCACCCATCGCTGGTAGTGTCACCGTCATGTCACTGGTCTTTGGCCAGCCACTGTCGATCTTCACCATCAACTCACTGCCCTCGGTCATCGACTCGACTTTGATATCAAAAATCAGCTCGCCACTCTCTAACCAATGGCTCACGTCGGTGGTCGGCGAGCGGAAATAGAGATTACCCGCGCCATTTTGCTTGGTGATCTTCAGCACTTGACCATGCTCGCCATCGGCCACTTCTTGGTGTGAAATAATGTCCATTGGGTCGTAACTGCCATACGCCAAGTTACTGTTGAGGCTTTCGGAGAAAATATCTAGGTTTGGCCCCTCAGCGTAGCGATCATCTTGCGCCAAAATCGCAGGGGCTTGATGCCCTTTGACCTTCACCGCTTGCTCACCAATGGTTGCACAGCCTTTGCCTTTCCAGCGATCCACCGAGCAGCGGTACACTTTGACGTAATCGACCAGCATGGTTTTCGGGAAGTCCGATTTATCAATCCCTTTTTGGTTAGCATTGGCCGACCAAGAGCCGCCCACGGCAAGGTTGAGCAGCAAATGGAAACGTTCATCAAACGGTGCTGCGCCTTTGGCGTTGACCAGAGCACCATCGACTTTGTATTGGCTGTACCACTCATCTTGCGTTTGTGTCGCGTAGTGAATGTTGTCGACGTACCAACGAATTTCCCCTTCTTCCCACTCAATCGCGTAGGTATGGAAGTCATCAGCAGGGTTGATGTTGTTCGGCAGTGACGCGCCTTGCCCACTGTAGACATTATCTGGCCATGCTTTGCCATAATGCAGGCTGCCGTAAATGCGATTTTCACCATCACCCGCTTGTGCTCCTGGCGCATCGGATTGCGCTTTCAGGTTAACCGCTTCCATGATGTCGATTTCACCAGAGGCCGCCCAAGTGCCGTATTTGCTGTCGGTCGGCAGCATCCAAATCGCTGGCCACGTTCCCTGCCCTGATGGCAGTTTGGCGCGAATTTCAAAGCGGCCATATTTGTGGTCGCGCTTATCTTTAGAGCGCAAACGTGCCGAAGTAAACGGCAACGTTTTGTTCATCCCCGGCTTACCCTCAGCATCATCCGGGCCTGTGAAACTCTCTTTGTGCGCCACAATGTGCAAGTAACCATCTTGAACAAAAGCATTGCGACTGCGCTTGGTATAACACTGCTGCTCGTTGTTACCACCGCCACAACAGTTTTGTTCAAGGCTCCAATTTCGCTTGTTGATTTCACTGCCGTCAAACTCATCGGCCCACACCAGTTGCCACTGTGCGCTCGGTGGCGTAGGTTGATCCAGTAGCATCACTGGCTTTTTGGTTTGGACAAGATCGGTTCCGGATGCGCTGTCGCCGGTTTGGCTGCAGCCCGCCAAAAGGCCAAGGGAAACGGCCAAAGCAAGCTGGTTAATTCGATTACGATTGTGTAATTTCATCGTTCCTCCATCGGCAGTAATTCATCGCCACACTGCTATCAAAATTTATTAGATTCGTAGACACCAGACTTCACTCGTTGGTCAAAGTAACCAAATAATGAAGCACTATAGAAGCTCATCATGAGATTCACGTTATAAGTCCTAGCGTTATAGATAACAAAAAGAAAGCGATTTCTTTTTTGTTTAAAAAAAGAGCGAGAAAATTGACTATAGTCCGAAGTTCTCTCTCGCTAAGCAACAGAAATAACATTGACAAACACGCAGCTCGCAATGCTCTCAGTCGATAAAACCATTCTAGAAAAAAATAAGGGAGAAAAACGTGAGCGCCACCAATAAGCAAGCGCTTTCTTTATGCATAGATCACATTATAATCGCTTCTACCACGTTTTAATTGTGATTGGATTTGACGCAGATGCGCTGAACCTTGTTCAGTTCCAAATTTTTTAATCTCGATGTCAAGAGCGCTAGGTGCTGTGAGAACACGAGGTTACACTGTCGACTTGAACTCAAAAGGCAACATAAGGGGAGTTCCATTGATCACCATTAAAGAAGTATCCGAGCTGGCGAATGTCTCTCAATCAACGGTTTCAAGAGCACTCAATAACCATCCAACGGTCAAAGAAGCCAATCGTAAGAAAGTCTTCGAAGCGATTGAAAAGCTCGGTTACAAACCGAATGCCTTTGCACAGGCGCTCGCTTCAAGCCGTTCCAACAGCATTGGCATGTTGGTCGGCTCGCTAGACGGCCCATTTTATGGCCCACTGATGCACCACGCGGAAAATACCGTAAGACAAAACAACATTCACTTGATCGTCACCAGTGGTCAGGAGTCTCACACCAAAGAGCAAGATTCGATCAACTTCCTGCGCTCAAAGCAGGTGGACGGTTTGATTGTCCATTCTGATACTCTTTCTGACGATGAACTGATTGACGTGGTTGAGCGTCAAAACGCCACGATTGTTTTGAACCGCTACATTCCTGAAATTGCCAATCACTGCATTTTTATTGATAACGAACTCGGCGGCTATTTGGCGACCAAGCACCTGCTGGAACATGGCCACAGCAAAGTGGCGTGCATTACTGGTCAGCTAAGCAAAGGTGATAGCCGCGATCGCTTACAAGGTTATCGCAATGCACTGGCTGAGTTTGGTATTGCCTACGATACCAATTTGATTGTCGAAGGGCGTTTTGACCATCAAGGCAACCACGAAGCGGCGCGCCGTCTGCTCGATCGCGATCCACAAATCACCGCCATTTTCTGCCAAAACGACAACATTGCTCTCGCAGTTTATGACGTGGCCGCAGAACGCGGATTTGCGATTGGCGACGATCTCTCTGTGGTAGGTTTTGATAACGATACCCACAGCCAGCACATTCGCCCACGTTTAACCACAGTGAACTTTCCAGTGATGGAAATGGGCTGCGAAGCGGCCAAAGGGGTATTGGCCTTGGTCAACAAGCAAAACTATCCATTAAAGCACAAGCTGACGCCAGAGCTGGTGGTGCGAGATTCGGTGAAAGCCTGCCAATAAATGACGGCGGTTCGATGAAGAAACAACGAGATCCCTATGCCTTAGCCTCTCGTTGTGAAAAGCAAAATGGCCTCATATGATGAGGCCATCGTTTTTTCAGCTTGATTGACTTAGCAATTAACCGCGATACAGCATCGACTCTGGCAAACTCACCACCACTTTTTCCACTTCACCCGTGCGAGCAAAAATCGCTTGGCTGATGCGCTCATCGAGCTCAAGTTGCTCAAACAACTGCACGCTGTCGTCACTCATCATCACTTCAATATGCCCTTTATCCTGCTCGCTGAGCTGGTAAATAAACGGCACTTGGCAGTAAGTGAAGGCTAACTGACCGGCTTCCACCACGTAGCTGCGTTTTTCACCCGAGACGCTCAAACAGCTAAAGGGGGTTGCTTGAATGAGGAACTCTTGCTTTCTCAATAGCGTTGGCTGAAGACCAATGCGCTGCACGTTAACCTCAATACCGAGCTCGGCAAAGCGGGTCAGCACTTCCTCTTTCACTTGGCCCGTCATGCCAGGCTGCTGAGCGCCAGCGTGTTTTGGCGTATGCGAGTATGGGTCGGTTGGGAACGCGCCGTAATTTTGTGGCGTTTTGTTAAAACCAATACCCTGACGAACGCGGTAGTAGTAGTGCGCCAACTGCTTAGTCTCTTCGCTGTTTGCATCTTGCTCCCAAGCGTGTTGGTAGTTCTCTTGTACCGCCAGCAGCAGCTTTGAAACCATGTGCCAGTAGATGCAGCCCAAGCCTTCGTAACCAAACATAGTGCCAGAGCGACCAGTAAAGGCGCGATGGTTGAACACTTGCTCGTAAAGCGCATCCAGCTCGTCCCACTGCTCTTTGCCAAGCTCAGGATAATCTGCTTTCACCTGTGCGACCGCCTTGCGCAGCCCATCGACATTTTCAAACGCAGCGTGGAAATGGCAATCGCCTTGGATATCACGCTGCACAATGCGCTGATCGCCCTTGGCTAGCATCTCGCTAATGACACGAGTTGCTTCAACTTGTGCAGGCGCGATGCGATTGCGCTCAACAAACGCGGGCAACTGGCGATCTGGATAGAGCATAAAGCTTTGCTGATCGTCACGGTACATTTCGCTGCTAAACAGTTTGTCTAACAACTCAACGGCTTGTTTCGGTGTCAGCACGCCCGCGCTCAATACCGCCACTTGCCCTTCCAGCATTGGGTAGAGATTTTCGATATTTAAGCTTTCACCCGAGTAAGTCAGGATGTTATAGGCATTGTACAAACCGTCTTCACGCAAGTTGTTCTCGATGCTCGAATCAAGTACCGCAAGGCTGGCTTCCAACAGTTTCTCGAGCGCGCTTTTCTCCACCTTGGTTTTGCCCGAGAAACCGTTCATGCGGTAAACGCGCTGTCTATAGTCGTCGGCCGATTTTTCTAACAGGGTCAAAATCGCTTTGCGTGTTTGACGGTTCACCGTGCCTTGGCGGATCTCTTTGGTTGCGTCTTGCAAAATACGGGTGATGGCGAGCATCCAATCAAACACTTCTTTCGACATCGAGACAGAGGACGGCAGTTCACTCATCAATCCCTGCAAGAAAGCCACATAACGGCGCATGTAGTACAAAGTCACCATCGAAAGACCATTGCCGACAATCGCGTTGTTGGCATCGTTCCATTCCGGGCGCTGAGTGTTAAGCCAAATCCCCCCATCCAGCACCAAATTACTCAGTTTCGACAGCAAAGGCACCAGCACTTTTTCGCACAAGTTCACCATGTAAACGCGGTCTTCGCCTTCGAGGATCAAACGGCCATCACTGACCAGCTTCGCCACTTTTTCTTCGATACGCTTTTGCAGATCATGATTAAATGCCACCGTGTCTTTTGGATTGGCGAACAACTTATCCACGCCACACAACTCGTACGGCACATTGGCGTAGCTAAACAGATCGCTGGTGAGCAGTTCGCTGAGCTCTTCACGTTGATATTTCTTCGCCAACTCGAGGAATTTCAGCAAATAGATGATCTGGTGATCGCCCCAGTAACCGATATTGCTCCACGGGTCATCCGCTTCCAACAATTCCCACTCGATGCCCTCTTTGGTGATGCGATAGGGGTTGTAGCCATCCATGGTCGAGGCGTTAACAAACTTCGCCATGAATGAAGAGATGAAACCCGGATAGCTCAGCGCCAGCGCTTCCCAGTTTTGGAAAATATCGCGCCAGTTGCCTTGGTAAGAGAGTAAACGCTCACCTTTGTCATCTTTGAGTTTGATTTCGTAGTGGTTCCAAGGGCGGCTTGGGTCACCATGGCGACGGCCAAAGGTTAATGGCAAGTATTCGTAGCTCAAACGCAGCAGCTGTGCATCGCCAGTGAGCTTTGCCAGACGAACTAATTCTGCATGAGTGAAGCTCTCAGGCAGGTCGGCAAAGAAGGTTTGCTGGCGTGCCACCACCTGTTGGTTGGTTTTGCGCATGGTTTTCAGCACATCTTGCTTGTCGAGCTGGTAATTGTTTTCAATCACGCCGCCGCGCATGCTATTGAACAGCACGTTGGCGTAGTGGTGTACAAACGTGGTTTCCTCTGCGGTCACTTGCCAAGCATCCCCGCCCGACATCAGGGCAATCAGCTCTTGCTGATTTTGTGCGATGCTCGCCTCGATCTGCTGTTCCACATTGGCTGGCGTCGCAAGCTGCTGCTCTAAAGCGCGCACATCACAATGATTTTTGTCGATATCGGCGACAATCAGCCAGTGCTTGCTCTGCCCTGCTGGCAGCTTGATGGTTTTGTTGATCAAGTAGCTGCCGCGCACGCCACGCGTCAATGGCTCATTGGCAATCGGTTCACCACAACGGAAAGCACCTAACTGTTCGCTGCTGAGCAAAATCTGCCCGTAGTCGTTATCGATGCTAAACACCGTGGTCGCTAACAGTGATTCGGCAGGCTCTGCGCGGTCACTTAACTTGGCATACATGGTGTAGAGCGCCAGTGAAGTGCCTGCAACTTGCTCATTCCACTTGTAGGCATCCACCAAGGCACTGCGTGTTTGCAACGCTGCCAATGGCGCGCCAGATGGCAATAGGTTTTGTAAACCGTCGAGAATATCGAGTTCACGCTCTTGGCCAGCGAGATCGCTAATTTGCGCGCGGCGCACAAAGCCAAATTCTTCGCTGCTGGCCCAAGTGTATTGGAATTTCAACTTTAACGTGTGGTTAAGCTCTTCAAAAACGATTTTGTCACCAATGCTGTTTTTGTAGAGATTGCGCTCGACTTGGTACAAGCCATCGTGGAAACGGTTGAACGGTTCCCACAGTACCCAACGGCCATCTTGCTGCACACGGACAATAGTTTTTGAGCCAGTGTTTTCCGCACTTTCATGGATATGATCCACCGACTTGTAGGGAAAAAGGGCATTTTCAGGACGAATGCGCCCCGCCGACAAACTGCCTGTTGAGGAGATAAACAGCCAATGATCGCTGGACGAAACCACACTAATGAAAAATGGGGCCATTTTATCTAGGTTGGCGATTTTGTAGTAACGCTCGCCAAGTAAATCAACAAAAGAACCTGTGACCGTTTGATTTTTAACCTGTGTAAGATTCATAATTTCATTCCGACTAAAAGAAAGCGCTTTCTCTTTGCGCTTTTTTAAATAGAGAAGCTAACCATCACCCAGCTAGGTGATGGCAACGAGCAAAGTGGTTTTCTGCAATTTGGGTGGCTTCTGGCAGCGAACGCGTACACAATTCGGTGGCTTTCAAGCAACGAGCCACAAATGGGCAGCCAACACTGCTGGGTTTCCACAGTGGAATCTCGCCTTTTTTCGCTTGCAGTTCCCGTCGCCCCGCTCTGCCGACTTCCGGCACTGCCGAAAGCAGCAACTGCGAATACGGATGCTGCGGGTTTTGCGTCACACTATCACTGTCACCCCACGCCACCATATGGCCGACGTACATCACCGCGGTTTTTTCTGCAAAGTAACGCGCGGTTGCGATGTCGTGGGTAATGTACATAAATGAGATGCCGTGTTTGTCTTTCAGATCCGCCATCAAGTTCAAAATGCCTAAACGGACCGACACATCCAGCATCGAGATCGGCTCATCGGCCAAAATCACTTCCGGGTCAACAGCGATGGCACGCGCAATCGCGACGCGCTGACGCTGACCGCCGCTGAGCTCGTGCGGGTATTTTTCCGCCGTCTCTTTGGCTGGCGACAGACCCACCAGCTCAAGCAGTTCAAACACCAGTTTGGGAATAGCGGCGTTATCGGCTCGTTTGTGGATCTGCAACGGACGCGCAATGTGGTGATAGATGGTGTGCACCGGATTGAGTGAGCCAAAGGGGTCTTGGAAAATCATCTGCACTTGGCGTGCGTATTCCAACTCACCATTTTCTTTGATGTAATCAGCCAGCGGTTGGCCTTTGAAGCTGACTTCCCCTACGGTTTTATCGTAGATGCGGGTTAAAATACGTGCTCCGGTACTTTTACCCGAGCCCGACTCACCAACAATCGCCAACGCTTCGCCTTTGCGCAGTTCAAACGACACGTCGTTCACCGCGCGCATCAGATTACTTTTCACCGATTGACCCAGAGGAAAATCTTTCACCAGATTCTTAACCGAAAGAATCACCTCAGGTGTGTTTACTTGTTGCATATTTCCCCCAACTACGCTGAATGACAAGAGACTAAGCTGCCGTTGCCGACACGTTTGAGATGTGGATCTTGCTGCTTACATACAGATGCACACACTCCGCAACGCTCTTGGAAATTACATCCTGTTGGGATGTTGAGCAGATTGACCGGGTTACCCGGAATACCGTAAAGACGCTCTTTTGGCCCGTGAATGGTCGGGAATGACGAGATCAATCCTTTGGTATAAGGGTGCTGCGGATTGCCAAACACTTGCTGCGCTTCACCCAGCTCAATCAGGTTGCCGGTGTACATCACGCCAATGCGGTCAGCGATTTCACCCATCAGACTCAAATCGTGACTGATGAACAGAATCGAGAAGCCAAACTTGCTCTTGAGTTCGTACAGCTCGTTGAGGATTTCACGCTCAACCACCACATCCAGCGCCGTGGTTGGCTCATCCATGATGATCAGTTTGGGCTCAAGGGCGAGTGCCACCGCAATCACCACACGCTGTCTCATCCCGCCGCTCAACTGATGCGGAAAGCTGCTCATACGATCGCCATGAATACCAACGATTTTCAGCAATTCTACCGCTCGCTCATGGGCTTGTGTGTAAGGCACTTTACGGTGCGCCAAAATCACATCCGTCAGTTGCTCGCCAATGGTGATCACCGGGTTGAGCGAGTTCATCGCGCTTTGGAACACCACCGAAACATCGTTCCAACGGAAATCGCGCAGTTGGCGATCGTTCATCTTCAGCACATCTTGTCCTTTGTAGAGGATTTCCCCCTCCGAGATCAGCGCTGGTGCTTTATGCAGACGCGAGATGGCAAACGCTAAGGTGCTTTTACCACAGCCCGATTCGCCAGCCAGTCCGAGCGTTTCACCAGGTGCGATGGAAAGACTAACGTTATTCACTGCGCGCGCCACGCCATTGGGTGAGATGTAATCTACGCACAAGTTATTGATTTCAAGTAACTGACTCATAGTAGGCCTCGACGTTTATCGGCTTGCTTTTTCAATTGATGCCACAGTTTGATGTGTGGGCCAGTGCGCAGTTTCGGATTACTCACTTGGTCGATCGACATGTTGATCAGCGCCAATGCGCCGCCGGTAATAGCCAGTGCCGACGCTGGTACCAGCATCTCCCACCATGCGCCAGTGTAGAGAGACGAGGAGGTTTGCGCCCAGTAAAGCATTGAGCCCCAGCTCACCTCGGTTGCGTCACCTAAGCCAAGAATACCTAGGCCCGCTTCCGCGCCCATGGCGTAAATCACGGTGCCCAAGAAGCCACCGAATACGATGGAAACAAGGTTTGGCAGGATCTCCACTAAGAGGATGCGAATTTTTGACTCGCCCATTACTTCTGCCGAAATGATGAACTCTTTATTGCGAATCGCCATGGTTTGCGAGCGGATGACCCGAGCGCCCCAAGGCCACGACGTTATTCCGAGCAAAACGGTGATCACCAAGGATCCCACCTGACCAAGAAAGGCGGCGAGCACAATCAGCAAGGGCAGTTGTGGGAACACCAGAAAGACGTTGGTCAGAAAGTTAAGGCGCTCATCAATTTTGCCGCCAAAGTAGCCGGATGAAACACCAATGATCACCGCTAGGCTCATGGCAATGACACCCGCAGCGATGGCTACGGTGAGTGATTTGCGCGCGCCATGCAGCACTTGGCTGTAAACATCGCGGCCACTGCGCGTGGTACCAAGCACGTATTCTGCATTTGGTGCCACATGTGGGCGAGCCACGCGCTTTTCTGGGTTGTGCGTCGCCAATACTGGCGCAAACAGCGCACCGCAGAGGATGATAGTCAGTAACAAACCACCAATAATCCCTGGCGGGTTGCCATAGAAAAATGCGTAAATTTTACCTAGTGTTTTTTTGGTCTTTTTCCACGAGAAACGAGGCTCACGAGCGATCATTTCAACGGGTTCGGACGCTTTATTAGTATTGATTGTCTTGTCCATGGTACACCTTAGTTTGAAATGCGGGGGTCAAGCCAGACGTAGAGCAGATCGGCAATAAAGTTCGCCGTTAAAACTGCCGTCACGAGAATCAACAAGATGGCTTGGATCAGCGGGTAGTCACGCGCAACAATCCCTTTCAGCAGAATGTTGCCCAGCCCTTGGTAGTTGAATACTACTTCAGTCATGATAGAACCAGCGAAGGAGAAACCGATCGCCATGGCAATTGCGGTCGCCACTGGCAAAATCGCGTTGCGGCCAGCATAGCGATACATCACGCGGAAACTGCTCAATCCTTTCGCTTCGGCCATGGTGACGTAATCTTCACCGAGCACGTTGATCATCGCGTTGCGCATGTTAAACACCCACGTCGCGATGCCGACCACCACCATCGAACCCACTGGAAGCACCGCGTGTTTCGCTACGCTGCCAATAAATTCCAGGTTAAAGCCCGGTTCTAACGCTGGGTCGTAGGTGTACGCCAGCGGCAGCAATTCCAACTTCAACCCAAAGAAGTAGAACAGCAGCAGCGCGGTGACGACATAAGGGAAGTTACTAATGAAGGCCAACACCGGTGGCACCACTTGGCCAAACAGTCCTTCACGACGATAAGACGCATAGGTACCAATGCTGACACCGATGATCAATGCGACAATCAAAGAGCCCAGCGCAAGAAACATGGTCCATGGCAGCGCCATGGCAATCACATCCGATACGCTTACAGGGAACATCAGTACCGAAGGGCCAAGCTCAAGCGTAAACACGCTTTTCATGTAAGCCAGATACTGCTCGAACAGGTTGCCATCGACAAAACCATACATCTCACGAACTGCGTCCATCTGAGCCGGATCCATTCGACCTTGGGCTGCCGCAAACAGAGCATCCACCGGATCTCCAGGCATCAAGCGCGGCAACATAAAGTTGAATGAAATCGCAATCAGGAAGGCAGTAAAATAAAAGCCAAAACGGCGAAGTAAAAACGACATAACACACCTTTTAACCTAGGAGCCACCACCGTGGCGGTGACTCCTAACAATTGAAAACACAAACCACTTATTTCAGGTGTAAGTTGTTGAGGATGATCACTCGCTTACCGCCGTCATACCACACTGGCTGTACATATGGGTTTTCTGCATTTGGCCAACCAACAATCTTCTTGGTGCTGTATTGGAACCAAGTTGGGTTAGAGAACAGAGGAATAAATGGTAGGTTTTCTGCGGTGTATTTCTGCAATTGAGAAAGGATTGCTTCTTGCTTTTTCGCATCGCCGATTTTGCCGAAGCTTTCAATCAACTTGTCGATCTCTGGCGAGTTCACACCGTGGCCCGCGTGCCATGTTTTGCCGATACGCGATGTCGAGAAATACTCTTGGTAGGCCAAAATTGGGTTGGTGGCGACCATCGACCAGTTGATCGACATGGTGTACTTGCTCTCTTTCAAGTTAGCGTCATACACCGCCCAGTCCACGGTTTTCACGTTGGCTTTGATGCCGATTTCGTCAAAGTATTCCGTGACCATCTGCACCACTTGGATCCAGTCGGTCCAGCCATTCACCACTTCGATATCAAACTGAACCGTTGAGCCATCTTTGTTGTCACGTAAACCATCACCATTGCGATCCACAATGCCCGCTTCTTCTAGCAACTGTTTCGCTTTCTCTGGGTTATATTGGGTCAAATAACCATATTTTTGCGCAATCTTAGGGTCGATATGCGTTTTGTACAGCTCACCAATGCCGCCAACGTTGTAGTTTGGCGTTGGGTAGCCATAAGCAGCGATATCGACAATCTCTTGGCGATCCAAAGCCATTGACAATGCCTGACGCACACGCAAGTCATCAAAAGGCGCTTTCTTGGTGTTGACGTATAGGTGAATCGCATCGTTGGCTGGGTACCAGAAGTGGTTGTTGGCTTTATCTTGCGCGACAAACGTCGATTCCACATCCGCAATGAAGTTTGATCCCCAGTCGATTTCTCCTTTGATCAACGCTGGTTGAATTTGCGAGTTGTCGTTGTAAGAGCGGAAGTTGACGCAATCAAGATATGGACGACCTTCAAGGTAGTAGTTCGGGTTTCGGCACAATTCCATTTGTTGCGGTTTAACGTATTTCACCACCGTCATCGGGCCGCTACCCACTGGATTTGGGTTGGTAAAGGTGGTTAAGTCTGCCACTTTTGACCAGATGTGCTTAGGAACAATGTGGTAACGCTCTAGGTTCCAAACGAAGGTAGAGTCCGCTTCATTCAGGTTAAATACCACCGTTGTGGCGTCTTTGGCAGTGATGGTTTGCAGGTTCTTAGCAGACCAAATCCCTTTTTGGTCAAACGCTGGCGCGTCTTTGGTGAGCATAAAGCTATAGACCACGTCGTCTGCCGTGAGCGGTGAGCCATCAGACCATTTCAAGCCGTCACGCAGTGTCAGAGTGAGGGTTTTCAAGTCGTCCGAGTAAGCGACCGATTTTGCCAAACGGAAATCCGTTTTCCCCGTCATGTTATTGAATACCAACAGAGGTTCGAACATCACTCCGTGCAACAGATCTTTGGTGGTATATGGGTTGAAGTTATCAACAAACCCCGTGTTGATGATTGGCACTGTCAACGTACCGCCTTGTTTAACCTCAGCCGCAGTGGTCGCGGTTGCAGTTAACATAAGGCCGGCAGCGAGAGTAGCGAGCAGAGTTTTCTTTTGCATCACATTATCCTTGTTTTAGTTACACCCCATGAAAGCGATTTCTTATTATTTTTCGATGCACTTCCCATTGTGCGTACAATAACGGTTTTATTGATGGCAAAACGAGAAAGAAAGCGCTTTCTTTTTATGGATTCTTCCCCTTTGCAGGCAACTATTCAAATGGAGATGGATAAAACCGACCAGAGATCACAGATTCAGTTAACTCATACTTATCAATAAGTTAACATCACCCCCCGTTAAGTTAAAATAATAGAAGTCATTAAAATCAATTGGTTACAACATAAAAACAGTCATGAATTTTGTGACATAACAAACGTTTATTCTCCGATAAGAGTGTGAATCATCATGGCTGTCCATTTTTTGAACAATTCTCCATACAATTTAAGAAAGCGCTTTCTTGGTTAAATATTCTGTGAAATGATAAGGTTAGATTACAAGTTGGAGTTACTTACTATGCTCAATTTCTGGAATGGTAACAAATCATGGATACGACAAGAGCACGAACTCGATGTGCTGCGTGCGGTCCTGCAAGCACAGCAACTGCCTTGTGACATCGTCCATGATGCCACGGACTATCCTCTCGCCTCCGATGAAGCCAGCATTTTTACATTCGGTACCGATCTCACTACCACGGTCGCCGGCAACCGTAAATTTGCCAAAGGAACATACCTGATGGTGCCTCACGCCATTTGCGGCGGCATCTTGGGTTGCCGTGTCTTGATTGTACGCCGTAGTGAACAAGATCAGTTTACTCACTTATCGCTCTCTGAGTTGCAACAGCGAATCGCTGGCATTCCCGGCACTTGGGCAGACGCCGAACTCTTGCGGCAAAATGGTTTTCAGGTCTTGGAACGTGGCACACTGGCACAACAGTTTTTACTGCTACAAGAAGGGTTGTGTGATTTTATCCCGCTCGGTATCAACGAAGCACAGAGCCTGCTAGATGAGTATCCACATCAGACGGCTAGGCTCGCCATAGAGCCGAGCCTGATGCTTTTCTACCCTTTGCCTATCGTCTTTTATGTGAATCCGAGCCAAGCCAAACTGCAAAAATACCTTGAGCAAGGGTTACAAAAACTCGAACAACATGGAGTGTTAGAGCACATCTACCGCAAACATTACGGCTCTGCGGTTCACCATATTTCTCCAAAAACACGAAAAGTATTTCGCTTAGTTAACTCTCAGTTACCTGAAGAGTGGCATGATTTCGCACCCGTGTATCTTTTAAATTAGCTCACCGACTCTTCGAAGGCCACAAAAACGCACTTAGTCTCCGATGCGGCTTTGGGACCAGTAACAGAAAGTGAAATTTCTTATGCACAACAACTTCTCGGCTCTGCGCCAGATACCAAACTCGTTGGTCATTAGCTCGATTGTCAGTAGTTAATGTCCGTTGCTAGCGTCATGTTTTACATAAATTGATTAAGGCTAAAAACAAACACTTCTTAATCCCGTTTTTCGACAGGACGAAGAGCTGCAATCGCAATCGGTGCGGAAATCTTAGTGACTGGAATCGACCCCAGTTTTGGAAATGCGTAAAGTTCAAGCTTGCGCCAATTACCCAGAAGTGTCTTTTCTTTGATTCTCCCCTCTTTCGTCGCTTTCCATTGTTCAGCAACAAACTGGAAAATCGCATTTTTCTCGAGAATCGCTTGGGATTTTTGTTCTTCTCTCGTTAACTGAGGATCGATGCCTTCTGCACGCATCTTTCTTGACTCTAAGGCTTTATCTCGCGCTTCCGCCAAACTCATATCTGGGTAAGTGCCGACAGACAGGTAAGTCACTTTATCTTGTCCTGGCCTTGTATAGCGAAACTGCCAAGATCTCGAATTATTGAGCCGTAGACAAAAGTACAAATTACCTCCATCCGATAATCGATAAACCTTGTCCTTAGGTTTTGCGCTTTGTACCTGTCTTACCGTCAATTTATAGGCCATCATCTATCCCTCAAGTAAGACCTGAACAACGCCGAAGAACCTCAAAATCATGGTATTACTTACACCCAACATTGTTAAATAAAAACAGAGACATCATGATTTAATATCAGCATAAGAAAGGGCAAAAAGTAATACTCACATCAGAAAAACGCCTTTGTATTGCTTTGGGTATTACTTGAAACAATGGATTTGGCTAGACGAATACGGAAGAATACGGGCTATAATTTATTGATTTTAAGAAGTTTTAAATAAGAAAAAAGACGCCCTAAGACGTCTTTTTTCAATAAGATGGCGGTGAGCAAGAGATTCGAACTCTCGATACGTTGCCGTATACACACTTTCCAGGCGTGCTCCTTAAGCCACTCGGACAACTCACCAAATTATATTGTGGTTAGCGCATTTGGCTAACGAGGCGTTAATTTAATGATTCTATAGGATTAGGTCAAGCCAAAATAATAAAAAAGCCCACCACTTTGGTTCGTTTGACTACTTATTGACTTATTTGATGAAATTCAATACAAGCCTTTCTTCAGTGAGTGTCACGATTAGGCGCTACGATGATAGCCAGGGACACGGAACCAACGGCGGCACATATCTAAAAAATAGCCATAGAGAACACCCATTCCACACGACACAATGGCATTGCTTGATACTGCAGTTATGATCTGCTCTGTCGATGCGCCTACAGCCCATAGAATGGCGGCATAGACAGG
>AEZC01000101.1 GCA_000257205.1 Vibrio ordalii ATCC 33509
AAACTATGTGATTGGGGTGAACGAACGTAGCCAACACCGCTGCGGCTTCAAGTAGGGAGGGTATATAGCTATGACCATTTTACTTAGGTGTATAATATCATGAATATTAAACAAAAATTATATTCACTGGGTGTTATTGCGGTTATAGGGGTTCTGGCAATGTTAACCACTACCTCGCATTTTTCTCAAACCACTGAAACACTCAATCAAGCCATGAGTATTGTTAATAAACTTGAAATTCGATTGCTCAACTTACGGCGTAATGAAAAAGATTTCCTTCTACGAAGCGACGCAAAGTATCTTGAAACTTTCAATAAAAATAGCAATCTTTTTTTGGAACTGGAACTGGAACAGGAATTATCTTCTATCCTATCAGCTCGTAATCTCCCCTCTAGCAACCAACTCAAACAAGACCTTCTACTTTATAAACAAGGCTTTGAAAAATTAGTACAAGCTTATGGACTGCATGGATTAAATGAAAAATCTGGCCTTTTAGCGACTTATTTACAAGCATTGGAAACTGTAAAAATGAATGCTACAGATGAAATGCTATTAGATCTAATCGCGTTTGATCAAAACGTGCAAGCAGGAGAGTTAAAGAGTGGCACTGTAACTGACTATTACCCCATATTGGTACAAGCGGCAAAAAGTCTCATTGAACAAAAAAAAGTGATTGGCCTGAAATATAATCAAGGCTTACTTGGCGAAACACGTAAGCTTTCTCACAACGTTGAAACCCAGTTCGTTAGCTTTTCTGAAGCACTGAATAAAGAGATTACGATTATTGAGCAAGAGGTTAACTATGTTAAGCAAGGCGTCAGTTCGTTAGTCATATTGCTAATCCTTGGGTTCATTCTGCAAATAGCGCGTTCTATTAATGTGCAAGTGAGTAAGTTGCTGTCAGTCATGCAAACAATTTCCAGCAGTAACAATATCAGTTTGCGTGTTGAGCTCAGTGGTCGCAATGAACTAGTGTCAATTGCAACTTACTTTAACGTCCTACTCGATAAATTCGAAACTCTGATCGCTGGCTCTCAAACAAAATCTCATCAGTTATCAAGCAGTACGTCTAGCATGCATAATGAGTTAGAAGATGTGATTGAGCAATTTCACGTTCAAGCAGACCACACTACAACCATGGCAACGGCTGTACAAGAAATGGTGTCCACCATCAGTGAAATATCAGAAAGCACTAGTATCGCTGTAGAAGGCGTTCATAAAGCAGCACACAATGCCCAGAAAGGACGTTCTGTCGTAGAGTCGACGGTTAAAAATGTCGATGAGCTCTCACGTATCCTAGAAAAAAGTCAAACGTCGATTACCTCACTCAATAAAAATGTTGAACAGATAGGCGGTGCCGTTAATATCATTCAAGGTATTGCAGAGCAGACTAACCTACTCGCCTTAAATGCGGCGATTGAAGCCGCGCGCGCCGGAGAGCAAGGTAGAGGCTTTGCGGTAGTCGCAGATGAAGTTCGCGCTTTAGCCAGACGCACACATCAGTCAACAGAAGAGATCACCAACGTAGTTTCAGCTATTCAAAGCCAAATGAGTACCGTTGTGAGCGATATTGCACAGTGCAATACACAAGGCCATACGACGTTAGCAGCCTCAGAAGCGTTAGATGAAAGTTTACGCCAAATTATCTCTGATATGGAAATGATACAGAGCAACTCTGAGCGAATCGCCTCAGCCATTGAAGAGCAAGGCATTGTGATGAACCAAGTCAGTGAATCGATCACTGAGCTTAACTCGATCTCGGATAACAATATGCATTCAGCAAAACAGTGCTTGAGTGAAGTCGATATCGTTTCCCAGCAAGCCAATGATATGGATAAGGCGGTAGCCGAATTCCAAACTCAACAATCAGCATCTTAACCATAAAACTAAGCGGCAGTTTGAGAAAGAATAAGCAATGGGTTATTTTTGAATCCCTTCAACATGAAGTTCCATATCGACATAGCTCGAAGTGCCCATAACTGCAATATTGAAATCTGCAAGCTCAATACGCGTTGTACCAGAAAAACCAGCACGTTGACCACCCCATGGATCCTTACCCGCACCAATGAACTCGGCATCAATGGTAATAGGTTTGGTTTGACCATGCAAAGTAAGATCGCCAAGTACGGCTAATTTACCATTCCCTTTATCAACTACCTGAGTACTGGTAAACGTGGCTTGTGAATATTTTGATGCATCAATGAAATCTGCACTACGAATATGTTTATCACGCTCAGCATGGTTACTGTCCAAACTGCGAGTATCCACATTAACTTTCACTTTTGAGCTTGCAAGGTCGTTAGGGTCGTAGGAAAACTCACCATCAAACTTATTAAAGCGGCCCTTGGTAAAGCTATAACCAAGATGGCTGACTTTAAAGTTAATAGAAGCATGCGCACCTTTAGTATCTATAACATAGTCAGCAGCGTTTGCACTTAGCGGCATGAGCGTTGCGAAAGCCAATCCAGTAGCAAGTAACGTTTTCTTCATTTAGAAACTCCTATCATTTTTCGTAGCGTATTATCTTTATCAACAAAATGGTGCTTGAGTGCGGCAACAGCGTGCACGCCCGCTAAAATAATCAGCGTCCAAGCTGCGTAAAAGTGAACCGTACCAGAGAGATCGGCTTGTCCTTCAAACAGCAAGCCCATACTTGGTACAGTAAACCAATTGAAAACATCAATCCCTCGGCCATCTTCTGTTGAGATTAAATAACCGGAGACAAACAGCGTCATCAATAATAAATACATTAATCCGTGGGCCGCTTTAGCCGCAAGGCGTTCGTAGCGACCACCATCAATGGCAGGAGACACACTCACCGACTTCCATAGTATGCGAAACAGAGTGACAGCGAGCAGCAATAAACCGACAGATTTATGCCAATGTGGTGCGGTGTTGTACCATTGGCTGTAATAGGTTAACTCTACCATCCAGATCCCGGCACCAAACATACCGATGATAACGAGTGCGGATAACCAGTGGATAAGACGCGCGACTAAGTTGTAATTTTTAACTTCAGTTGTCATAAATTTTCTAAACCAGCAAGTGAAACAGCAACAAATTGAATTGAATCTATATTCTAGCCTAAATTATTAACACAGTATTTACCATACTTTACATTGTGAACATACTTTAGTACCGATTGAGTTATTCGAAAAAACTGAAGGAACTTATTGTGGATATAGATAACCACGACTTAGGCTCAAACAACTTGAAACAACGGTAGCTTCAAATCATAAGGGTATAACACCTGTAGAATGCGCGAATTAGAAGAATAGTGTGAAAGATCAAGAACTCGCCATTTGCCGCTCGTGCTTGTTGATAACTGTGATAATCTTGCTGGGCTTTATTAGAGGAGAATAACAAGTTGCTACTGGACATACTCACGCAAAGCGTCAACGAATTTCAAGCTGACTGCCTAAAACTTTGTGAAAAGCACTACCCGACCATACACAACCAAGGAATGAGTGAACATCACTTAGGACTTGCTTTTGCTCGTAGGTTGGCTCGTACACTCAGTGAATTTGGGCACCCATGTCACTATTCTGCTATTGAATCAATCCCTCAACGGGACATGCCACACCACTACCGAGTGAGCAGTGATGCCGGAACAGTATGGATCCTGACTCACCATATGGTCAGTGCCGGAAAAACATGTCGAGAAAAGTTGATGCAGGACATTGCGCAGTGGAAATATGAGTACGCTTACGCGATTCAACCGAATGATTTACTGTTATTACTGACCGATCACTGGATCAGTCGTAGCCAAAAAAGTCGCGAGTTACTTCATTGGTGGACAGGGCAGTTACCCGATGAGATAGATCAATACCTTGCTCAAGGTATCACGCTGTATGAAAGTGATTCACTCCTGAACCAATCTCTAGAAAATCGATTTCAAATTAGCCCTTGCTATATTAAATTTAGCCACCCTTTAAAGCGCTCAAAAAATCAGCAGCTAGTTCGCAAATACATCCAATTGTATGCGGTATTGCAATGGGCATAACTTAAATAAAACATCCTTATTATCTCCAAAATTTTCAATTTATCATCCAACCCTCACTGCCGGAGAAATTTGATATCAGTCGAATTTATGGCGTTATGCGCTTCCCTACCTTTTTGTATGTTCATCACAGGAAACTACGCATCAAAACATCACTTTAGGCGCTAAAA